>WFSC01000027.1 GCA_015486185.1 Bacteroidales bacterium
CCTATATGCTGCTCGATGAAGCTTCAGTCACGGGTACAGCCAACCTCATTATGACCGCTGTCCTCGCTGAAGGAGAAACTACTATTTTTAATGCTGCCTGTGAACCTTATATACAGCAACTCTGTCATATGCTCATACGCATGGGAGCCCGGATCAGCGGTGCCGGGTCCAATCTGTTACATATCAAAGGAGTGAATGCTTTGCATGGTTGCGAGCACAACATTCTGCCCGATATGATCGAAACCGGCAGCTTTATCGGCATGGCCGCCATAACAGGATCGGCATTAAAAATAAAAAATGTCTCTTTCGATCATCTCGGATTGATCCCGGATGCATTTCGCCGCCTGGGTATCACACTGGAAAGAGAAGGTGATGATATTTTTATACCGCCTCATGACCATTATACCATCGAATCTTTCCTCGACGGTTCGATTATGACCATCTCCGACGGTATTTGGCCTGCCCTTACACCCGATCTGATCAGCGTTTTCCTTGTGGTAGCAACCCAGGCCCGCGGCAGCGTCCTGATACACCAGAAGATGTTTGAAAGTCGTCTCTTTTTTGTGGATAAATTGATTGACATGGGGGCCCAGATCATCCTGTGTGATCCTCACCGCGCTACGGTTATCGGCCTGGATAATAAGATCAAACTACGTGGAACGACCATGTCCTCACCCGATATACGTGCCGGCGTAGCCCTGCTTATTGCAGCACTCTCGGCCGAAGGAACCAGCATTATTCACAATGTCGAGCAGATTGACCGGGGCTATGAAAATATAGACACCCGCCTGAAGGCCCTCGGAGCCGATATTCAACGCACCGGATAACCCTGTTGTAATGCTACCCATAACTAACATCGTATTCTGTCAATTTGTCCGTTCCAATGAATTGGCAGACATTTTGCAGTGGGCTTCTGACAATTTTTCGGAACTTAAAATGCAGTAAACATGACAAAAAAGAATATTGAACCCGGAAAGGATAAAGCAATGGAAGAAATAAAAAATAATAAGGAACAAAAAGAAGAGTCCAATAAAGAACAGGAACAAATAACGGAAAAGGAAGAGGCTGAAGAATCCCATAAGGAGGAAAAGCACGGCAAAAAGAAATATATATCATACAAAACAAAATATGCAGAATTGCAGGACCGTTATGTAAGGTTATCTGCCGAGTTTGATAATTACCGGAAGAGAACATTGCGGGAAAAAGCGGATCTGACAAAGTTTGCAGCCGAAAATGTCTTGCTTTCCCTGCTCCCTGTGATTGATGATTTCGACAGGGCCATGACATCCCTGCCCGAACAGGAGGAATGCAAGGGCCATAGTGAAGGAATCACCCTTATTTACAACAAAATAAAAGATTTCTTGAAACAAAACGGTGTGGAAGAAATGGAAGCCCTTCATCAGCCTTTCGATCCTGACCTTCATGATGCACTCACTAAGGTCCCTGCTCCGGAAGAAGATCTGAAAGGAAAAGTGGTAGATGTGCTTCAGAAAGGATACTACCTGAAAGGAAAAGTTCTACGCCATGCAAAGGTCGTTGTAGGAGAGTAAAATTATTCATTTTTTATAAACGGATCCGTACCGTTGACCCTTAATTATCCGAATTATGTCCAAAAGAGATTATTATGTAATACTTGGAGTTTCCCGAACGGCCACGCAGGAAGAGATAAAAAAAGCCTACCGCAAGCAGGCATTGAAATATCACCCGGATAAAAACCCGGGTGACCCCGAGGCAGAAGAAAAGTTCAAGGAAGCTGCCGAAGCTTATGAAATATTGAGTGATCCGGAAAAAAGGTCCCGGTACGACCAGTTTGGACATGCCGGTGTAGGCTCGTCTTCAGGTTTTGGCGGTGCCGGAATGAATATGGATGATATCTTCGAACATTTCGGCGATATCTTTGGCGGTTTTGGTTTTAGTGGATTTGGTGGTGGTCATTCTTCTTCACGTCATTCCAGAGGCAGTAATATCCGTATCAAGGTCAGGTTGACCCTCGAAGAGATCGCTCACGGGACAGAAAAAAAGATCAAAATACAAAAGGATATCCCCTGCCCGGCCTGTCACGGTACGGGCGCTAAAGACGGCACTGCATTCACCACTTGCCCTACCTGCCACGGACGCGGTCAGGTTACCAGAGTTGTAAACACTTTCCTGGGTCGTATGCAGACCACTACCACATGCCCTACCTGCCACGGACAGGGTAAGATCATCCAGGAAAAATGTCCGGTATGCCATGGAGAAGGGGTGGTCAAAGGAGAAGAAGTAATTAAAATCAATATCCCTGCCGGTGTGGAAGACGGCATGCAACTGTCCCTCAACTCACAGGGAAATGCTTCCCGCCGTGGTGGCCTGAAAGGCGATCTTATCGTATTGATCGAAGAAGTTGAACATCCCGACCTGATACGGGACGGGAAAAACCTCATCTATCCCCTCTACCTGAGCATTACACAGGCAGCTTTGGGAACACAGGCCGAAGTACCTGCCGTAGATGGAAAAATAAAGATCCGTATAGAACCCGGTACACAACCCGGAAAGGTACTGCGGATAAGAGGAAAAGGACTGCCTGATATCCATGGTTATGGCAAAGGTGACCTGCTGATTTATATAAATGTATGGATCCCCAAGAACCTCAGCCGGGATGAAAAAAGGATCCTTGAAAAACTGGATGAGTCGGAAGAATTTAAACCCAAACCACCCAGACATGATAAAAGCTTTTTTGAAAAAGTGAGGAATTTCTTTGAATAATGTGTTAATTTGAACCCCGTTATCTGATGATCCTAACTTAACCGATATGATTTTATTTCAGGCCGAAAACATTGTAAAAAACTATTCCAATCATCGCGCATTAGACAAGGTCACCATAAAAGTTCCTCAAAAAAGTATCTATGGATTGCTGGGCCCTAACGGAGCCGGCAAAACAACACTTATCCGTATCATCAACCAAATCACTGCCCCCGATGCAGGCACACTCACTTATATGAAAAAACCCATGCAACGGGAAGACATTTATTCGATCGGATATTTGCCCGAAGAACGGGGACTTTACAAAAAAATGAAAGTGGGGGAACAGGCTCTTTATCTGGCTCAGCTAAAAGGTTTGTCACGACATGATGCCATCACACAATTAAAACAGTGGTTTGAAAAATTTGAGATCGGATCATGGTGGAACAAGAAAGTTGAAGAGCTGTCCAAAGGGATGCAGCAAAAAGTACAATTTATCGTTACGGTCATTCATAAACCCAAATTGCTGATCTTCGATGAACCGTTCACCGGATTTGACCCCATTAACACCCGGCAACTGAAAGAGGAGATCCTCTCCCTGCGGAAAAAAGGAGCTACCATTATTTTCTCAACCCACGACATGGGATCGGTGGAAGAATTATGTGATCACATCACCCTGATCAACGAATCCCGCACCTTGCTGGAAGGCCCTATTGATGAGATCAGGGAAAAATATTCGGAAAACGAATTTGAATTACGATTTGAAGGAGAGATTAATCTGCTCACTGCTACCCTGAACTCCAGATTCCGGATTCTGGAACACAAGAAGGAAAATAATTATAGCATAGTACGTATTCAACTGACCAACAACGGAACACCCAACGATGCCCTCTACTCCCTGCTGGATGCCGGTAAAATTCTTTCCTTCAATAAGATTACGCCAAATATGAATGACATATTCATCAAAGTTGTCAGTGAGTACAGAGAAAAAAGAAAATCGGAAAACCCAGGGAAAAAGATAAAAAAATGAATAAAACAGGATTGATCATCCGTCGCGAGTACCTGACCCGTGTAAGGAAAAAGTCGTTTATCATACTCACCCTGCTGACTCCTCTTTTCATGGCAGCTATGATCGTTATTCCTGTACTGGTCATGTCATCAAAAGGTCAGGAAGTAAAACGCATTGCCGTAATAGAAAAACAAGGACATTTCTTCAAAGGGAAAATTCATTCTACCAAATATCTGAAATTCAGTTATCTTGATAATGCAAACCTCGATTCGTTGAAAAGACATTTTGATGAATTGGGTTATTACGGCATCCTGGTTATCTCGCCTAAGATCGGTACTTTTCCGTCAGCCGTGCAACTCATCTCGCACAAGCAACCTCCGCTGGAGGTAGTCACCTACATATCAGATGCGCTGGAAAAGGAGATCGAACGGCAGAAACTACTGGCATATAATATCAAGGACCTGGACAAGATCCTGAAATCGGTAGAAACCAAAATCAACCTGCAGACTATCACCATCAACGCTTCGGGTCAGGAAAAGGAGACCAATACCGGTATTGCCATGGCACTGGCTTACATTTCCGGCTTACTCATATACATGCTCACATTTATGTTCGGGGCAATGGTTATGCGAGGAGTTATCGAAGAAAAAACCAATCGTATCGTCGAGGTCCTTATTTCCTCGGTCCGTCCTTTTCAACTGATGATGGGCAAGATTATCGGCATTGCTCTGGTCGGTCTGACACAATTCTTATTATGGATCATTCTTACGTTGATACTGGTCCTGGCTACCACAGGAGTCGTAATGCACAAAAAAAGCAGCAACTCTTCCATGCAACTACCCAAAGATCTTTTTTCTGCCGGAACAGAGCAGATCATACAGCAGCAGAATCCAACGGCAACAAAAACCATAAGCATGGAAGATCTGTCACAGGCGCAAAAAATGCTTGATGCACTGAAAGCTGTGAACTGGGGACTTATCGTAGGGTCATTCATCATCTTCTTCCTGGGAGGATATCTTTTATATGCTTCTCTTTTTGCTGCGGTAGGTGCCGCCGTTGACAGTGAAACAGACACCCAACAATTCATGTTGCCCATAACCATTCCCTTGATACTGGCTTTGTTTATAGCCATGGGAACCTTCCAGAATCCGGAGAGCCAGCTTGCTTTATGGGGATCTCTGATCCCTTTCACCTCTCCCGTTGTAATGATGGCCCGTCTGCCTTTCGGTGTGCCCGCCTGGCAACTGGTTGTTTCCATTATCCTGCTTTTCCTTACTTTCATAGGCACGGCCTGGATAGCAGCACGTATCTATCGTACCGGTATTCTGATGTATGGGAAAAAACCTACCTGGAAAGAGATGTGGAAATGGTTAAAATACAAGAACTTCTAACATCTTTCGGATATTTTCCGAAACAGAAAGGGTATGAAAAAAGAAAGGATTGCAGTCATTGACCTGGGGACTAATACTTTCAATTTGCTCATTGCAGAAACAGAGCCCGGTCAGATGCGGGAAATATATTTTGAGAAGATCCCGGTAAAGCTTGGAAAAGGAGGAATCCATAAAGGAACGATCACTTCCGAAGCTCAACACAGAGCCCTTGATGCTCTGAGATATTACAAAAAGGTAACCGGGAAATACCAGGTAAGGAATATCCTGGCCTTCGGTACCGCCGCCCTGCGTGGCGCTGACAATGCAAAAGAGTTGCTGAACAAGGTCAGGGAGGAAACCGGCATTGAGATACAGATCATCTCGGGCGATGAAGAAGCATCTTTGATCTATACAGGCGTAATACACAGCATACATCCGAAAGGTATTTTTCTGATCATGGACATCGGAGGCGGGAGTGTTGAGTTTATCCTGGCCTCTGACACCCATGGCGTTCTGTGGGAACACAGCTATCCGCTGGGTGTCGCCAGATTACTGGAAGAATTTGAGCTTTCTGATCCTGTAACTGAAAAAAATATCCAAACCCTTGAAAATTATCTGGACAGCGAACTGCAAGAGTTGTGGGAACAAACTTCGCGACACCATCCTGTCATGATGGTAGGTGCTGCCGGCACCTTTGATACGTTGCGGGCCCTCGCCACGGGGAAACGACTCCTGCCGGAAACCAATTCTCCCTGGCAGGAAATACCTCTCAAAGTATATCAGACCATCCACAGGATATTACTCCGCTCAAATGCAACGGCCCGTAAAAAAATGAAAGGGATGGAGGCATTCAGGGTGGAAATGATTGTCCCGGCTTCTATTTTTGTTAATTTTGTTCTCCGGAAAACGGGAATATCCACTTTCTGCCAGTCCTATTATTCTCTGAAAGAAGGCGTTGTATTCCGGTGGATGGATCAAGAATACGCACATAAAAAATAATAAAATGGCCTCGATCCTGGTTATTGATGATGAAAAAAGTATTCGAAACACCCTAAAAGATGTCCTGGAATACGAGCACTATACGGTTGATACAGCCGAAGACGGTTTTCATGCCCTGGATTTACTAAAGGAAAACCAGTATGATGTTGTGTTATGCGATATCAAGATGCCAAAAATGGATGGGATCGAGGTGCTGGATAAGATCATGGAGAATCCGGGAGACACACAGGTTATCATGATCTCGGGGCACGGCAATATAGACACGGCCGTCGAGGCCATCAAGAAAGGGGCCTTTGATTTTATTGAGAAACCCCCTGATATGAACCGGCTGTTGATCACCATACGTAATGCATTGGATAAATCCAGCCTGATCACTGAAACACGTGTATTAAAAAAGAAGATCAGCAAAAAATATGAGATCGTAGGTGAGTCACCGGCTATCCGTAAGGTAAAGTCCCTTATCGATAAGGTTGCCCCTACCGAAGCCCGTGTACTGATCACCGGCGCCAATGGTACAGGCAAAGAACTGGTAGCTCATCAGCTTCATGAGAAAAGTAACCGTGCTTCCGCGCCGTTTGTCGAGGTCAATTGTGCAGCTATTCCTTCCGAACTGATAGAAAGTGAGCTGTTCGGCCATGAAAAAGGTTCCTTTACCTCCGCTTACAAACAACGCAAGGGCAAATTCGAGCAGGCCCAGGGAGGAACCCTTTTCCTGGATGAGATCGGAGACATGAGCCTCTCGGCACAAGCCAAGGTGTTACGGGCCCTGCAGGAAAACAAGATCTCCCGCGTTGGAAGTGACAAGGATATCCCTGTGGATGTCAGGGTAATCGCAGCTACCAACAAAGACCTGATGGAGGAAATTAAAAAAAATAATTTCCGGGAAGACCTTTATCACAGGATTAGTGTTATCATCATTCATGTACCCTCACTTAACGAAAGACTGGAAGATATCCCTATCCTGACCGGATATTTTTCCGAAATGATATGCAGCGAATATGGTATGCCGGTAAAGACTTTTACCGATGACGCCATCAGCGAATTACAAAAGATAAACTGGACCGGAAACATCCGGGAATTCCGTAACGTCATCGAACGCCTTATCATCCTGTGCAATAATACCATCACCGGTGAGGATGTCAAGGCTTATGCACACCCGATATTTAAGTAAGAAGTCATCCTTACCCTATTCTTTCAACTTACTGTCCAGTACCAGCCAGATCAGGTATGACAGAATAAAGATCAACATACCATATAAAGTGGTTATCATGGAAATTTTTAACCCTCCTGCCAGGAGAGCCTGAGAGATTTGCCCCGCCTTCTGAATTACACCAAAGGCCGTGTACAACCCTATTAACTGACCGAGAATACCTAACACCAAAGACAAAAGCCCTATAGACTTAACATAGTATAAGCGATGTCTGATCAGGGAATCAGAAGTTGCATCAGCCTTGAAAACCTTTATTCCGTAATAAACCGACAAAACCAGCATCAACAGTAAACATAAGGTCAGGATACTCATAAACAAAATGCCTCCTTCGGAAAATAACTGTAACATGATTTTAAAATTTTAGTTAAACATAATATTACGTATCAAATTTATGAATAAAAGGAGGTTAACTGCAAGGTCAAATCCATACCGAAACCTGCATTTTATCGATTTTATAGCAGAAATAAAACAAAATTTACCAACTTTGGAACAAAAGCACACGATGAAGCCGATTTCTCAGATCCTTTTCTGGATACTTGTGGTTGTCCTGCTGACACTGGGTTTTGGTTTTTCCGATCATAACTATCTTTATTCTTTTTACTTCGTTTCTTTTTTGCTCCCGGTTATTGTTGGTACGTCGTATTTTTACAACCTGGTCCTTATTCCCCGCTATTTGCTGAAAAAGAAATATTTAAAATTCACCCTTTATTGTATTTATACCCTTATTATTTCCATGTATCTGGAGACGATCGTTATTTTTCTGGCCTTTACCCTGCTCGCAAATTACCAATATCAGAATATGAACCCGGTCACGACAAATATTTTTGTTCTGGTCCTGACTTTATATGCCGTCGTTTTCCTAAACGCCTTCATTCTGCTCGTGAAGGAATACCTTGCAGGACAGGAAAACATCAGAAAGTTGCGATCTGAAAAGGAGAAACTTACCAAGGGATATTTGCTGGTAAGGGCCGACCGGAAAACGGTCAGAATCCTGTTTGAAGACATCGAATATATTGAAAGCCTGGGAGATTATGTAAAGATCATCCCTTCGTCAGGGAAAAGCATTATCACCCGGGAAAAGATCAGCCAACTCCAGAAGAGGCTCCCGTCCGATTTTCTGCGCATTCACCGTTCTTTTCTTGTAAACCGGAATAAGATCACTTCTTTCTCCCGGGAAGAAGTATCCATTCATGGCACAACGCTACCTGTCAGCCGGACCTATAAACATGAAGTTCGCCGGAAGATCTGATGTCCGTGACCCCCTGTACCTCTCATAACTTATGTCCGGATAGACACCAGGCAGGACGTGGGCGTGTGGAATGTGAGGCTATTTATTACTTCCGGCTTGTCATTTCAGTTTTAGCAAAACTTCGACCGCCTTTTCGATCTGCTGGTCCCGTCCATGGGTCACGACAGCAGGATCCTGGGGTACTTTGTAATCAGGTTCCAGTTGTTGTCCTTCGAGATAATGTCCCTGCAGATCTTTCACCCCTACCTGCGGGATACCGAAATAGAGGGTGGGGTCCTGGAGTGTCTCCCACCATACGGCCGTCATAGTCCCGGGTACGGGCATACCCACGATCTTACCAATTTTCAGGGTACGATACACGTAAGGAAAGCCATGGGCATCGGAGTAATTACTCTCGCTTACCACCACAACCGAAGGTTTATACCATTTATTCAGGGGTTCGGAACCAAAATACTGCCCCCGCGGATAAAAGTCCACATATCTTTTCCCCGAGAGCAAGGTAGCCAGATCATCATGCAACCATCCGCCCCCGTTAAAGCGGGTATCCACCACTACGGCATCCTTGTGATAGTTACGGCCCAGGATTTCAGAATAAGCCGTACGAAAACTGGCCGAATTCATGCCTCTCACATGCACATAACCGATACGTCCGTGAGAAAGGCTGTCAACCTCGGTACGACGGTTCTTTACCCACCGCTGATAAAGCAATTCATTCTGTGCTCCGATGCTGACAGGCTTCACTGTCTCTTCCCAGCGCTTTTTCCCGTCAGGATCATACAATGACAACAAAGTAGGTTTGCCGGCCTTATGATTCAGCAACCGGAACAAGACGGACATATCCCTGACAGGCTGTCCGTCGATTTTCTCTATCACCACACCCGCTCTGATTTTTGATCCTTCATGCACCAGAGGGCCTTTCTCAATGATCTCTGCGATCTTCAGCCCCGGACCCGGAAAAGCATCGTCATAAAACACACCCAACCGGGCCGTTTCATCACCTTTCGGATCATGAAAACGGTATCCGGCACCGGTATGCGACCCGTTCAGCTCACCCAGCATCTCACTGAGCATCTCAGCATAGTCAAAATTATTATTAATATAAGGCAGGAACCGTTCGTAATTTTTCCGGTAATACTGCCAGTCCAGGCCATGGAGGGTAGGATCATAGAATTTCTCCAGTACTTCCCGCCAGACATGATCGAACATGTATCTTCTTTCGGCAGGGCGATCAAGATAGAGCTCCGCATTATACCGGACTCCCTTTTGTTTCAGCCCTGCCAGGGTAATCTTAGTGATCTTTCCTCCTGCAAATACATACAGATTTTTAAAGGCACTGTCTGCATGAAGGGTACCCCCTCCGCCCTGCAGCTTAAGTAATAATTTGGTTTCCTTTTCTCTGATCTTATGCACCCACAGATCATATCCCTTTTCAAAATGGCTCAGATAATAAAGCGCATCACCGTCGGGAGAAAGGACAGCATCGGCCAGGTTGGAAGAATTTATCGTCAGCCGGGCTTTTCGATTCTCTATCCCTGAAAGGTCTATCTTAACGGGTTTGGCTTTTTCTTTTTTCTTCTTTTTTTGATTTTCCTTTTTCTCCTTTTCCCTGAGCAATTCATAATCTTCTTTGGACATATTAAAACGATCCCAGGTTTTTTCATTAAAGAACATGGCATACACATCATTCTGGGCACCCCAACTTCCGTGACTACGGAGACCGTTACGGTCTGAGAACCAGATCATGGCATTTCCTTTCATCACCCATTTGGGCCGTGCATCATTGTATCCACTCAGGGTAAGGTTCCGTACAGTACCCGACCCGTCAGCCTTTATTAACCCCACGTCGCTTGAAAAAAGCTGATTGGGAGAAAAATCCACCAAAAACCATTTTCCGTCAGGGGACCAACGATACCACTGGTCTCCATCCGAATAGGAATAATTGTATTTTCCCGGCAGGATCGTACGCGTTTCTTTTGTCTTCAGGTTGATTACCCGAAGCGTGGTCCTGTTCTCCAGATAAGCAATCTCTTTCCCGTCAGGGGAAAAGAGCGGTTGAAATGTTTCCTGATCAGTCACCAGTACGGGGGACTCTTTCAGCACAGTAGAAGTGGAAAAATATTTTTCTTCATTCCTTACAATGGTAGTTGTATAAATATTCCAACTATTGTTCCTTTCTGAAGCATATACGAGGGTTCTGCCATCAGGACTGAAGCTAACCGATCGTTCCTGCTCCGGCGTATTAGTAATACGTTTGGTAGTTGCATAATCCACGGCTGTAACAAATACTTCCCCCCGCACGATAAAGGCGATCTCCTTACCGTTGGGTGAAAGGGCCATCTCTGATGCTCCGGAGGTAAGATGCAGATATTCCGGCTCTTCACTGGCAAAATCAATCCGGAGCGTTATATTGACTTTTTCCGGATCCTTGCCCGGTACCTGCGTATAGATTTCACCATTGTAGCCATAACACAGCAATCCGTCATCTGAAACGGATAAAAAGCGTACGGGATTTTTATCAAAATGGGAAATTTCCGTCACCTTCCCGGGCTGATCCGGATCCATGCTCACCACATTGAATGATCCGAACTGCTCGCTCAGATAATAAATATGTCTGCCATCCGGTGCAAAAACCGGATCACGGTCCTCTCCGGGGAAAGAGGTTACCTTGCGATACCTGTTTTTTGCAGGAACATATATCCAAATATCCCGTGTAACAGATGATTGATGATGTTTGCGCCAGATATTCTCATACCCTTTGCGATCCATATATACCAATTCCGTACCGCTTTTATTGTAATGGGCCTCTTCGGCAGGAACATCCAGTATCTGGCGGAAACCACCTCCGCTCGCCGGTACGCTGTAGAGTTCGGATAGCAATCCGGCAGGAAACTGAACATTTTCCGGCTTATCATAAATGGTAGCTGAAAACAACACCTCTTTCCCGTCAGGGGTAAAAGAGTTGGGTGTTTCATTACCCGAATAAAAAGTCAGGCGTTTGGCTTCTCC
This sequence comes from Bacteroidales bacterium, assembly GCA_015486185.1. Lineage (GTDB taxonomy): Bacteria > Bacteroidota > Bacteroidia > Bacteroidales > VadinHA17 > DRPN01. Next base: position 11,562 of record WFSC01000027.1, read on the forward strand.
TCCTTTTGCCGGGATCACAAAGATGTCAAAGTTGCCAAAACGGTTGGATGCAAATGCGATCATCTTCCCGTCAGGCGACCACACCGGTTTATAATCATATGCCGCATGGACGGTCAGCGGCACAGCCGTTCCTCCGGCGGCAGGAACACTGAAAAGATCTCCCTTATAGGAGAAAACAATGGTTTTCCCATCAGGAGAAATAGCCGGATACCGCATCCACAACGGCCGGGCATAAACAAAAGAGAAAATAGCCGGGAAGGCCATAACCAATAAAGACAAAAATATACGTCGCATGATTATTCGATTAATAAAAGGTTGAAAATAGTATTTCCTGACGAAGATAACAAAAGTACAGAGAAAATTTGGAGTAACCAGGCTCCCGCCCTGGCAGGCATAGCCATTCATCGTTCAACCTTCATCGTTAAACCTTCCAAATAATCCCTCCGGTAAACGAAAGATCACCTGCCGGTTTTTCTTATCAATGCGTATAATAAAATGAGAAACTGCCGGTAGCAGATAATCATTTTCTTGTGATCTTACTTCAAAGAGAGGGTTGCCGGGAACGGGTAAAAATCCTGTTATATGTCCCTGCCTTCCGGAGGTTTCATCCAGAAAGGAAAATCCTGTAAGATCTTTTTGGGTATTTTTATTATCGCTGACGGTTTGACCGGAATATTTTGATTCAACCCAGACCTCACATCCCTGGTATCGTAATGCTTTATCCCTTGTAGTAACATCTTCCAGCCTGATGGCATAGGAATTTTCCCCATACTCTTCTGCTGTTTTTACGGCAAAGGGAACCTGTAACCCGTCAATTTCGAGGAAAAGAAAGGGAGGGAAAGCAGGAGGTAAATAAAAAGGTCCTTTGAACCGGATGATCAGAGCACCATCCAGACCATGGACCTTCAGGACTTCACCCGCATGGATCAGATCATCGCGGGACATGCTGTTGGAATTTAAAAAATGAAAGGACTATTCCTTTGCTTTTTCTTCCTCTTTAGTTTCTGAAGAAGGCTCATTGGCGGGTTGTTCCTTAGCCTCAGGCTCTTTCTCTTCTTCTTTTTTCTCTTCTTTCTCTGCCGGTTTCGTTTCTTCCTTTACCTCTTCTGCTGATCCGGAGACTTCCGGTCGTTCGACAGGTTTGGCAGCATCTTCACCTTCGACAGTTTCTGTTGTTTCTTCAGCTACACCTTCCTCGGTGGCACGTTTTTTGGCAATTTCCTCAGCCCTTGCTTCCTTGATTTTGGTTTCATCTTCCAGTCGCTTCTTCTCGTTTTCTTCGCGGCTTTTCTGCAACCGTTCCCGTTTTGCCTGTATCCTGGCTTCCTTTTCTTCCATCCATGCTTCAAAACGACGTTCTGCTTCTTCTTCCGAAAAAGCACCTTTTCTAACCCCGATGAGTAAATGTTTCTTATACAATACACCTTTATAGGACAGGATAGCCCTGCAGGTGTCAGTAGGTTGGGCGCCTTTCAATAACCAATCCAATGCCTTATCAAAGTCCAGTTCGATTGTAGCAGGATTTGTGTTGGGATTATAATACCCGATTTTTTCAATAAACCGGCCATCTCGTGGCGCCCTGCTATCTGCTATCACAATGTGATAGAAAGGTTTTTTCTTGCGACCTTCGCGCTTTAACCTGATTTTTACTGGCATTCGTTAAATGTTTTTAATGGTTATGTAAAAATTTTTCAGGCTGCAAAGATATGTAAATAAAGATAAAAGAAAAAAGGATAAAGAAAAAAGATAGGAATTGGATATTATTACGGATTTTTTTTGAAATCTTATGAACATCTGTTCCGGTTTCCTGCTTGTTTTTGTACCTTTAAATCCTGTTTTCCGGAAGGTTAGTGATTTGGTAATTAGACATAAATCAGTTGTTTATAGAAATGAGAGCATTCACACATTTACATTTGCACACACAATATTCGATCCTCGACGGCTTATGCAGGATTCCCGATCTGATCGTCAAAGCCAGGGAAGACGGCATGACAGCCATGGCCATTACCGATCATGGAAATCTTTATGGAGCAAAAGACTTTCATGACCAGTGTACCCGTTCCGGGATCAAACCTATCCTCGGGTGTGAGATGTATGTGGCTTCCGGGAGCCGTTTTGACCGGAAAACAAAAAATGACCGCGGAGGTTATCACCTTATCCTGCTGGCTAAAAACAAAACAGGCTATAAAAACCTGATACGCCTGGTTTCACTTGCCTGGATCGAAGGTTTTTACTATAAACCACGCATCGATAAGGAGCTGCTGGAGCAATACCATGAAGGGCTGATCGCTTCTACCGCCTGTCTGGGAGGAGAGGTGCCGCAGACCATCCTCAAACAGGGCCCGGAAGAAGCAGAAAAAGTCATAAAATGGTATAAAAACCTTTTCGGTGATGATTTTTATCTGGAGATGCAGCGCCACCAATCGGGAGACCCGGCAACGGATGAAAAAGTCTTTAACCGGCAACAGACCGTCAATAAAGCCTACATGCAACTGGCAAAAAAATACGATGTAAAGATCATCGCCACCAATGATGTACATTTTACCAATGAAGAGGATGCGGAAGCTCATGATCATCTGATCTGTATCAATACCGGAAAAGATCTGGATGACCCCTCACGGATGAGATATACCGGTCAGGAATGGTTCAAGGTGACAGCCGAAATGGAAAGAATATTTTCTGATATCCCGGAAGCGCTTGAAAATACCAGGGAGATCGTTGATAAAGTGGAAGAATATGAACTAAACCGCCCTCCGGTCATGCCCCGGTTTCCACTACCCGAAGGTTTTACCGATGATAATGAATACCTGAAACACCTGACTTACGAAGGAGCCAGGAAACGATATGGAGAAATCACTGACGAACTTAAAGACCGGATAGATTATGAACTGGGAGTAATCAGAAAAATGGGATTCCCCGGATATTTTCTGATCGTTCAGGATTTTCTGAATGCGGCCCGCAAAATGGGCGTTTCCGTGGGACCCGGCAGAGGATCGGCTGCCGGATCAGTGGTAGCTTACAGTATCGGGATCACCGATATTGATCCTATTCATTACAATCTGTTGTTTGAAAGGTTTCTGAATCCCGAGAGGATCTCCATGCCGGATATAGATATCGATTTCGATGAGGAGGGGCGTGACAGGGTACTTAAATATGTGGTGGAAAAATACGGAAAAAACAAGGTAGCTCATATTATCACTTTCGGTACCATGGCAGCCAAAATGGCCATTCGTGATGTAGCCCGGGTAGAAAAACTCCCCCTTTCGGAAGCCGATCACCTGGCCAAGCTGGTACCGGATACTCCCGGTACAACCCTGAAAAAGGCTTTTGCAGGGGTAAAGGAACTGGAAGATGCCAGAAAATCGGACAATCCGCTCATTGTGCGTACCCTGAAATTTGCCGAAGTGCTGGAAGGAGCCATCCGGCACCGGGGACTCCATGCCTGCGGGATCATTATCGGCCGCGATGACCTGATCGAACATATACCGGTATGCACATCCAAGGATACCGACCTGCTCGTAACGCAGTTTGACGGCGATTATGTCGAATCTGTCGGCATGCTGAAAATGGATTTCCTGGGACTGAAAAATCTTTCCATCATCCAGGATGCCCTGAAAATCATTAAGGAATCCAGAGGGGAGGAAGTAGATATTAACCATATTTCCCTTGATGATCAGAAAACCTATGAATTATATGCCCGCGGAGAGACTACCGGAATCTTCCAGTTTGAGTCGGAAGGTATGCGGAAATTTCTCAAAGACTTGAAACCCAATAGATTTGACGATCTTATCGCTATGAATGCCTTGTACCGGCCAGGCCCTATGGATTATCTTCCGCAATTTATCGCCAGAAAACACGGAAAGGAAAAAATTTTCTATGACCTGCCCGTAATGGAAAAATATCTCAAGGAAACCTATGGCATCACGGTATATCAGGAACAGGTAATGTTACTCTCTCAGGAATTGGCCGGCTTTACGGGAGGACAGGCTGATTCGTTGCGTAAAGCCATGGGAAAGAAAAAACAAAAGGAGATGGATAAACTTCGGGAGAAATTTATCCAGGGAGCTAAAGAAAAAGGGTATGATGAAAAGATAGTCCTGAAAATATGGCACGACTGGGAGGCTTTTGCAAAATACGCTTTCAACAAATCACATGCAACCAGTTATGCTTATCTCTCCTTTCAGACAGCTTATCTGAAAGCACATTACCCGCCGGAATATATGGCTGCCTTGCTGAGTCGTAATATTAATGATATCAAAAAGATCACCACACAGATCAATGAGGTCAAAAGAATGGGACTCCTTGTTCTGGGACCTGATGTGAACGAAAGCGATGTCATGTTTACGGTCAACAAAGACGGCAATATCCGGTTCGGTCTGAAAGGGATCAAAGGGGTAGGTGAAAGTGCTGCCATGGAGATTATC
>WFSC01000028.1 GCA_015486185.1 Bacteroidales bacterium
CCATTTCAGATATCCTGCTTTAATAAAATATTATGAATCATATATTATCATGTTTTATTGTCTCTGATCCTTCAATTATATCCCTAACCTAAATCAAATATGTTATGTACCATTTAAAAAAATCTGTATTTTTAAAAAGGAGCAGCCTGTTGTTTTTTCTCCTTTTTGTTATGGCAGTCAGCTTTACCTGGGCTCAGGAAAGAACGGTTACAGGTAAAGTAACATCTGCAGAAGGTCCGCTTCCCGGGGTTAATATCTTAATTCGGGGAACGATGCATGGCACCGTGACTGATGTCAATGGCAATTACAGTATTGTGGTTCCCGGGCCGGACGCGGTTCTTGAATTTTCGATGGTAGGATTTGCCTCACAATCGATAAAAGTGGGGGACAGGACTACACTTGACGTTATATTGAATCCGGAGTTGAAATCTTTGGATGAAGTTGTTGTGATCGGTTATGGTAAGCAGAAAAAGAAAGAGCTTACCAGTGCCATTGCCAATGTAAAATCGGATGAATTCAATAAAGGAAATGTCAACAGCCCTGCGCAGTTGATACAAGGTAAAGTGGCAGGATTATCCATAACCAAACCCGGAGGGGATCCCAATGCCGGTTATACCATCCGGTTAAGGGGTTTAAGTACCATCGGTGCCAATACACAGCCGTTGATTGTGATCGACGGTGTGGTCGGTGGCTCCCTGGATAATGTTGACCCGAATGACATTAAAACCATTGATGTACTTAAAGATGGTTCTGCGGCAGCTATTTACGGTACCAGAGGATCCAGCGGTGTGATTATCGTAACCACCAAGCAGGGAAGAAAAGGTACGGCAGTTATTGATTATGACGGGTATGTCAGTATTGAGTCGGTCGGAAAATATCCCAACGTGATGAATGCCGATGAGTGGAGAGCCTTATCAAAGGAAACCGGCCTGGGTACTGACTTTGGGCATAATACGGATTGGTTCAGGGAAACTACACGAACAGCACCTACTCAGGTGCATAACATTTCTCTCTCCGGAGGGAATGACCTGACAACCTACCGTGCTTCATTTAATTACCGGAATGGTCAGGGGATAGCGTTAAATACGGGCTTCGACCAGATTAACGGAAGACTTAATATGACGCAGAAAGCCCTGAAGGATAAGCTGACCATGAATTTAATTATGGGTGTAACCCAGCGGAGAGAACAGTTTGGCTTTAGAGAGGCTTTCCGTTATGCCAGTATTTATAACCCTACAGCTCCGGTGAAGGATAATGATCCGAAATATGATATCTATGATGGTTATTTCCAGCAGGTTCTGTTCGATTACTATAACCCGGTACAGATACTGGAAGAAGATAAAAATGACGGCAAGGATAAGAGAATGGATATTGCAATGAAAGGGACCTATGAGATCTTAAAAGGATTGTCTGTGGATGCCTTTTTCTCCCTCCAGACAGGGAACTTCTTCAGAGGCCAGTATTATGATAAAAACAGTTATTGGGTAGGTATGGACCGGAACGGATTGGCCGACAGGCGACTGGATGAATCTTTAAGCCGGTTGTTTGAGAGTACGGTACACTGGAACAGAAAATTCGGTCAGGCAAATATGACACTTCTGGGTGGTTATACCTACCAGGATTTCTTTAATGAAGGCTTTCATGCCAGAGGAGGTAATTTTATTACCGATGCCTTTTCTTACAATAATTTAAATGCTGCCCTGGATTTTAAAAATGGTAAGGGTACGGTAGAGAGCTATAAAAATTCTTCCAAACTGATCGCCTTTTTCGGACGTGTTAATTTGAATATAGCGGAAAACTGGTTTGTTATGGCCAGTGCACGGTATGAAGGCTCGTCGCGGTTTGGAGAGGACCATAAATGGGGCTTGTTCCCGGCTGTTGGGGCAGGGGTTGACCTTTCCAAATTTATTTCTTCCGGCATTGTGGATAATCTTAAATTACGTGCCAGCTATGGTATTACCGGAAACCAGCCGGCTCAGAGCTATCTTTCCCTGCTTCGTTTGCGTCCCAGCGGCAATTTCTATTACAACGGGACTTTTATCCCGGGTTATGCTCCGGCCAGTAATGCCAATAAGGACCTGCGCTGGGAAACGAAAGCTGAAATCGATGCAGGGGTGGATTTTTCTCTTTGGCATTCCAAACTATATGGTTCATTTGACTTTTATACCCGTACCACCAGCAACCTGCTTTTCCAATATCAAGTTCCGATGCCTCCAAACCTTTACCCGTATTCATGGGTTAATATAGGCGAAATAAAAAACAGTGGTTTGGAATTGTCATTGAACTGGAATGCAGTGAAATCAAAAGATTTTACCTATACGATGACACTTACACCTACTTATTATATTGCCAATACACTGGTTTCCCTTTCAGGGACGTTCAACGGATCAGAGTTGAAATATGGTGTACGTGATCTGGGAGGAATGGGCGCTCCCGGTCAAAGTGATGTCCCCCTTGTCAGGGCAGAAGAAGGAAAACCCATCGGCCAGCTATGGGCTTTGGTCTTTAAGGAAATTGATGAAAACGGGAACCTGATCTTTGAAGATATCAATCATGACGGAACCATTGATCCAAAAGACCGGCAGGTAGTCGGAAACGGTCTGCCGAAAGCAGAGATCGGGTTCAGTAATGTTTTTTCCTATAAAAACTGGGATCTGAATGTTTTCTTCAGAAGTGTTCTCGGCCATGATCTCAATAATACCTATCGTGCTTTCTATGAAGTACCTAATATGATAGGTTCCTATAATCTTCCCAGAACGGCCGCCGATATGAGAAACCCCAAAACAGGAACCCTCCTGAACAATTCTTCAGGGATCCTTTCCAGTTATGATATTGAAAATGCTTCATTCCTTGAACTGGATAATATCAGTCTGGGTTATAACTTTACTCTGTCAAAGAAATCCGGAATCAGAAAGGTCAGGGTGTACGTGGCAGGAAACAGATTATTTTACCTTACCGGTTACAAGGGCGTTAGCCCGGAACCGAGATACGCCGATGGGGGAAACCCGTTGATCCCGGGAATAGACAGAAGAAATACATGGTTCAGAACCCGGTCGGTATCATTCGGCTTGAACTTAGGCTTTTAATTCTGAAAATGAACTTGATATGAAATCAATAAAAAGAAATAAAATGAAGAAATCAGTATTTCTATTGAAAGCATTGTTGGTCGGATTGATCGTGATTCTGTTAGGTCCGTCCTGTACCAACCTGGATGAGAAACTGTATAGCGAAGTAACCCCTGATAAATTTTTCAAAACAAATGAAGAGTTTATCTCTGCCCTGGGGGCTGCTTATACGAAATTTGGTCCTTTTGCTACAGGCGATCCTTTTTCCATGCAGGAAACCTGTACTGATGAAATGGTTGTACCGACCAGAGGACAGGACTGGGATGACGGAGGTATGTGGAGAAGACTCCATTTACATTCATGGACACCCGAAGATGGTTACGTAAATGGTAGTTGGAATTTTGGATTTAGTGGCGTAAATACTGCCAACCAGTTGATATACCAGTTTACAACACTGGTGGAAAACGGACAGGTGGAGCAGGATAAAGCCGATGCCTTTATTGCCGAGTTAAGGGCGGTACGGGGGTTCTTTTATTGGCAATTAATTGATATGTACGGTAATGTGCCCCTGGTTCTCGATTTTGCTACAGCAGAGGCTACACCACCTACCGTGCCAAGAAAAGATGTTTTTAACGCTATTGTAAGTGATCTTGAAGATGCCGTGCCTAAATTGTCCCATGCCGTGGACGGGACCACCTATGGCCGTATGAACTATTATGCAGGCATGACCCTGCTGGCTAAATTGTATTTGAATGCCGGAGTATATGCCGGGACGGAAATGTGGAGTAAGGTCATTGATGCCTGCGACACCGTGATAAATTCCGGACAATATTCACTCGAAAGTAATTACTTCGCCAGTTTTAATGTCGATAATTCCGGTTCTTCCGAAATTATCTTCGCAATACCTTATGATCAGGTATTTTTCAGGGGATTTCAGATGGCAGTTAGAACATTGCATTACGGAAGTCAACAGACCTATAATCTTACGGCACAGCCATGGAACGGCTTCTGTTCTCTCGAAGAGTTTTATAATTCCTATGACAGTACCGATCTGCGGAAAGGTGATGTGGGAACACTCAAAGGTCCTGCTAC
>WFSC01000029.1 GCA_015486185.1 Bacteroidales bacterium
GTTCTTGATTCTTGTCTCCTGGCTCTTTCTCTTTTATCTTTTTCCTTTTATCTTTTATCTTTTATCTTCCTCTTCTCCCTTCTGCACCTGTCAGAAATCCTCCAGCGCATTGCCAAATATCCGGAAATTGTAAGTAAGCGTGATAACAGGCTGTCCGAAGATAGAAAGTTTGTATCCTTTCATTTCTCCATCCACCACCTTAAAGTAAATGGAATAGGGATTCCTACGTCCCAGCACATTATAGACAGCCAGGGTAAAAGAAGAATGATTCAGTTTCTTTAACTTTAGGTTACCATTCAGTGTGGCGGCCAGGTCGAGCCGGATATAGTCGGGAATACGAAATTCATTTCTGTTGGAATAAAAGATCCTGTTCACATCATCATAGCGGTAATATCCGGCAGGATAAGTAATGGGTCTTCCGGTACTGTACATAAAGTTGGCTGTTACATTAAACCGCCGGGACATTTTAGCGTTAACCACCACCTTGACATCCTGAGGCTTATCATAATCGGCAGGGAACCATTCGCCGCCATTCACCTTTTCCTCCGGAAAATAGCCATTAACCCGGTGCAGTATCCTTGCATAGGTATAACTCACCCATCCGGTAACACTACCGCGGGGCTTTTTTATCATCAGTTCCAGGCCATAGGCCTTCCCCCTGCCGTTGAGAAGGTCCGTTTCAAGGTGCTCGTTCATCAGCAGTTGTGCTCCGTTTTTATAATCGACAATGTTACTGAGAAATTTATAATACACTTCGGCAGATGTTTCCAGGCGGTTCCGGGCCATACTTTTATAGACACCCACTGAGAACTGGTCACTGGCCGTAGGTTTCAGATACCGGTTGCTTAGTTTCCATATATCCGTTGGAGAGATGGCTGTCGTATTGGATATCATATGAATATACTGATACATTCTTTGCACTCCTGCTTTTACTGATAACTCCGGTGCTATGAGGTAACGAAATGTGATCCTGTATGCCGGTCCCGGATAGAAAGAGGTGATCTCTCCCTTAGCGTAGGATACCGTATCTTCTATCGTTTCTGTTGATAAAGGAACCCCTTTCGCGTACCGGTATTGCGTACCGGGGCCAAGTGAGGCAAAGAGATTCAGTCTGATCCCACCTGACAGGGAGGCCAGTGGAGAGATCTTCCACTCATCACTCACATACAGAGCATTTTCAACCGCTTGTTCTTTCTCAAGGCGTTTCGGCATAATCAGGGATATATCGTCAAGCGGGAACTGATTTCCGGGGGATAACCCGTACAATGTGGTATTCAGTCCAAAATCCACTTTATGTTTTTCGGAAGCAATCCATGTAAAATCCGCCCTGATGATCTTCTGGTTGAGTTGATAAAAAAGCGAACTTCTGGCCATGGTATCCTGAAGCTCATCCACATGATAATCATAGTTGCTCAGGATGGCTGAAAATCCGGCAGACAAGCCGGGTTTAAAAGTATGATGCCAGGTTGCCGTTAAAGCGAGATTGCTGTATTCAAAAGCACTTGTCTGATAGAAATTAAAAACATCCCTGCTTTGGTAACCGGACAGGGAGAGATGATCATTTTTACCCAGTGCCACATTGAACGTCTCAAGCAGATCATAGAAACGTGCCGAGCTTTTCTGCAGTTGTTTGTTTTTTAACTGTTTCAATAACCAGTCAGAAAATGTTGAACGTGCACCCAGGACAAAGTTGGCTTTTTTCGTTATGGGGCCCTGGGCCATGATCCTGCCTGTTACCGGGCTGATGCCTCCACTGAATTTAATCTTTTCCGGATTACCGGATTTCAGTCTGATATCCATAACGGAGGATACCCGCCCGCCATATTTTGCCGGCACACCACTTTTGTACAAAGTCACATCGTCGATCACATCCGAATTAAATGCCGAGAAAAACCCGAAAAAATGATAAGAATTTATGATGGGCGCATCCTCCAGAAGGATCAGATTCTCATCGGTACTGCCCCCGCGAACGTTATATCCTGCTGCTGCTTCCCCGACACTCTGTACTCCGGGCAACAACAAGGAGCTTTTTACAATATCCACCTCTCCCAGCCCCATAGGAATCTGTTTCAACATCTTCATGCTGATTTTTTCCATTCCCATCCGGAGGTTAAGTACCTTGTTCTCCCGGTTTGCCGATACGGTCACTTCCCTCAACTGGTTCACCTGCTCATAAATATTAATATCCAGGTGCCCGTCCGAATAGAGGATCAGGTTTCGCTTTTCCGTATGCATGCCTGTTGACCTGAATTCTATACTGTGCTGACCCTTTGTCAGTTTAAGGGCATAATACCCTGTTCCGTCTGTAGTTGTTCCGTGTTTGATCTTGGGGACATACACCACTACTCCTATAGCCGGCTTTCCGGTGTTTCCATTTTTCACATGCCCGGAAAGTGTGGCATATTTCCCTTTGTTCATTTCTGCCGGGTTGCCTATCTCATACAATTTATACCTGTCTTTCGTACCGGACTGCGGTTCCTCATGCTCCTCCGATGTGGTATATGCCGGTTGAAAGTTTTTCAGGTATTCCAGGATCCGCTCTTTATAATCGGTTTTAATTCGCATATCTTTTGTCAAAATAACATTCCGGCCAAGGACATTGACATAAACCTTTTTCCCGGCCAATATCCCGGATAAGATATCTGCCACCGGACGGCTGTCAGCATGAACACTGATGATCATACTGTCCGCCCAGTCTCCTGTATAAAATATACGCACACCGGCTACATGCTCCAGGGTATCAATAAATGCGCTGAAAGGAATGGAATCAAGATAAACCGTTACCGGTTTCCCCTGTGCGCCGGCAAATATATTGCTGCAAAGTAAACCGGCAATGATCAAGACCAGTGCTTTCCCGCTTTTTAGTCTATTGATCTTCTGCATGATCATAAAATATCAGTAACCTGCGCATATCGTTTTTTCCTGCTGTGCGGACATGAAGTTTCTTCTGCCTGATGTATTTCCGGAGGTCCGCTTTCCGGTCAGAAAGGGCTTTGATCAGGCTTTTCTTTCCCCGGATCTTGAACAGGTTATGGTTTTTTTCGATGTATCTGTGGGCATGTATCTTAAAACTATACTCCCCTTCTGTCACTGCCAGGATGGATTTATACCTGATCAGGTAACGGGTTTTACCTTCATAAACGGTTTCATAGAATCCACTCTCCGCATTACTCACTGAATCGGGAAAAGTCAGATTCCTGAACTTCATACGGTTGTCCGGCATACCTATTTCAAACGCATCTACCATATATTTGTTGAGCATTACCGGCACTACCATCGGGCCGATACGATGCCGGGAATCAAAATAAATAAGTTGGTCCAGATAGGTATCATACTGAATGACAACCGGTGTATGGGTTTTCCCTTCGATCGTAACCGAACCGTTCGGATAGCATTTATGGGGAAGCATAGGATTGGAACCTGTAACGGGATAATATAGTTCGTATTCATCACCGTTCAGAATATCTTCGTTTGAGATCTGTAAGGTACTGTCATAAAAATGCCGGAGAAAATTATGCTGGAGCCGGGTAAGAGAATCAGGCACCGGTTCCTGTGCCCGGAGAAATCCGGGCACCAGAAAAAACATCACAAGATACCACCGGCATGTTTTTATCATCACAAAAAACTTCGAGTAAAATAGTTTTATAAAATACAATGTTAAGATATTCCTGTGAATTTTATATACTATCCGGCACTTCAAATAACGAAAAAAATAAATCGTATCTTTATAACCCGAATAAAAAGTCCCTGTTATACTAAAAATGCACAAAAGCTTACCTGTCATCGGCATTCTGCTTGTTTTCCTGACAACCTGCATTGATCCTTATCCCCTGAACCTGTCAGATTATGAATCATTGCTTGTGGTAGAAGGCCTGGTAACGGATCGTAATGCCCCCTATACGATTAAATTATCGAGGACTTTCAGTGATAAGGACAATGAACCTGAAAAAGTTACCGGAGCTTTGGTTGAAGTGACCGGAGATGATGGATCCAACGTGCTGTTCTCCGAGTCACAACCCGGTGTTTATACCTCAGACCCCGATCGTTTCAGGGGCATTCCCGGCACCACCTATGTGCTTCACATCAAAACCGGCAACAATGAATATGCGTCTGACCCCGTTCTGATGCAGCCGGTACCGGACATAGACACCATCACTTTTTCGAAAGACCGGGAATTCATCAACGACGGGACAGAAGAGGCAGAAGGGATCAGAATGTATGTCACTTCAACAGTTAAACAGGGTAATGCGACATATTTGCGCTGGGCATTTGAGGAAACATGGAAAATAGAATCACCCTACCCGATAGCATATCAGTACCTGGGACATGGCAACGTCATCTCCATTCCTGTTAAAAATCATATCTGCTGGAAAGAAGATGTTTCAACAAATATCATAACCCTTTCTGTTCCTCCCGGTGCCGGCCAACGGACCATCACCCAACCTTTGACTTTCATAGACACCAAAAGATCGGACCGTTTATCCGAGCAATACAGTATTCTGGTAAAACAATATTCTATCTCCGCACAGGAATATAATTTCTGGGATAATCTGAAACAGGTATCTGAAGAAAGAGGAGATATTTTTGACAAACAGCCCTGTTTTGTTTCAGGGAATATTCATTCCCTGACCCATAAACAGGAAAAAGTACTGGGGTTTTTTCAGGTATCTTCCGTTACAGAAAAAAGGTATTACGTTACCAGAAAAGACATTATAGCGCTTCACCTGCCTTTATACAGGCATAGTTGCAAGGTTGTTGAGATCGGGCCGGTAGATTTTGCCAATCCTGGCGGGCCCCGGGCCCCCTCTTTTGACGATCTGTATAATCGTTATACAGGTATGGGATACGTTTTCGTCTATCCTCTGTACAATGGGCTTTCCCTTGAGCGACTTGCCTTTGCTACTATCAAATGTGCCGACTGCAGTGTTACGGCAAACCCTGAAAAACCGGATTTCTGGATTGATCTACCCTAAATCTACAGATATTTAAACCCCAGCAGAACATATGATCATTCGGGAAACTGCCATAAGAAAAACATACTTTATCAGTAAAAAAAACATACATACTTTTGCCATTTTATTTCTCATTACCGGCATGTGTCTGAATACGTTTTCTTTACGGGCACAGGATCTGACAGATATCGTACGGAAAAACAATAAGAGGGATTACCGGGAAGCCTTATCTCTGCAAACCGACCGTGATTTCTATGTCTCCGGCGAGCAGGTATGGTTTAAAATCCATAAGTTTAATGCCTCTACGGATAAGCCCGATAATGTAAGCAGGGTGGTATATATTGAGCTGCTGAACAGATTAGGGTTCCCGGTAAACCAAATGAAGATCGCCATATCCGATCCCGCTGCCTCCTCCACCTTATTGCTGTCCGATACCCTGAGTACCGGTCATTATTTGCTACGTGCCTATACCAACTGGATGAAAAATTTCAGTCAACACGATTTTGCTTTTAAGACCATTGTAGTGGTTCATCCGGATAAAATTCCATCATTACCTGAAGAAAAAAACCGGATGCCTGATACCATACTATTTTTCCCCGAAGGAGGGAAGCTGCTGAACGGAGTACGTACCGGGGTATTAATAAAAGCGATAAACAAAACCGGATATCCTGTTCAGACACATGGAATCATCGTGGACCGGCAACAGGATACTGTCTGCCGAGTACATACATCACAGGACGGCGTGGGTATATTTTTCATCCTGCCACACAGGGATCAACAATATATGCTTATTGCCGGTAACCCCCCGGGCAGGCAAAGGACTTTTCCCATAGGCCATGTTGACTCCACAGGGTTTGTTTTATTCCGTATCCCTACTGTCAGCCGCTCAGCTTTAAGCCTAAAGGTTGTCCGGACTCCTGGCGGGCAAGGCGCGAAAAAATGTTTACTGTTTATAAAAAAAGGCGGAATATGCTCTTTCCTGGAAGATGTTATCGTAACAGATAGTTTAACCCTCCGCCTGGTGACGGATCAGCTTCCCCCCGGCGTTTCCGATATTCTCCTCACCAGTGTACGGGGTGACATTCTTGCTTCACATCGTATCTTCCGGCCCCCAGACGACACTTTGCAGATCCGTGCAACAACGGATAAAAGAAAATACGGAACCAGGGAAAAAGTCAATGTCACGATCAGTGTAACGGACCGCCTGCATCATCCTGTGGCTTCCGACCTGACTGTTACAGTCGTAAAATCAGGCCTCTTGAAACACGACAGGATGGACATAACCAACCGGGAGCTGGAGAAGAATTACCGGCTCCCGGGCATCCCGCATTCTGCCATGAACATTTATACACTGTTTGATTTTTACCCTTTCCCTTATACCGGATCCGTAAGTAACATAACCACATCTCAACCGGATATCCAATACATTCCGGAACTGGAAGAAAAAATAATGAAAGGAACTATTACAAACTACAATACAAACCAACCTCTCAGTCAAACGAAGATGTTTCTGTCATTCATCGGCAAATATGCCCAAAACTTAATTTTCAGTACTGACAGTTCAGGAGTTTTTTTTGTAAACATCAATCAAACCGGAACAAGGCAAATTGTCATCCAGCCTGTTGATACGGAAACAAAAAATTATTACACAGTGCTGGCACAGGATTTCCTGCCGGGGGCAGATCATCCGCTGCCGGGCCCTTACTTTCCGGACACCGCACAACTCGATATCTTTGAAAACATGATCATCAGCAGGCAGATTGAGAAGATCTTTCGCCGTTATACCCGGACAGATACAATAAAAAAAGAGAACAGGCGGTCATTCTCTTTTTACGGAGAACCCGTTGAACGGATACAGCTCTCAGATTACATACCTCTTTCCACCGTGCGAGAAGTGATCAAAGAAATTGTCCCGTATGTATCCGTATATAAACGTAAAGGCAAGAGTTATTTACAGATGGTCAGTAAATATTATGGCCTGACACTCAACCATCCGCTGGTGTTGGTAGATGGCACACCTTTTAATGACATTGACCAGCTTCTGCACCTCCCGGCTTCCGAAATTGAAGCAGTTGAAGTAGTAAATCTAAGGTACTTTTTCGAACATCACCTCTTCATGGGGATCATTCATTTTATCACCAAAAAGGGAAACCTGCAGTCACTTGACCCGGATCCAGGTATTTTCCGTATTGAATATCCGGTACTTGATCAAAAATGCAAAGCGGTTTTCCCCCGTTATGACACCGGTAAAGTTTCTCATCCTTTGATACCGGATTTCAGAAATACCTTATACTGGAATCCTTCCTTACGTACCGGCAAGGATGGAAAAGCAACATTTGATTTTTTTACTTCGGATGAAGCCGGCAAATACACCCTTTATATTGAAGGGATCTCTTCAGATGGGAAAAAGGGAACTGTCACGCATAATCTGATCATTGAGTGAAAAGAGTCCCGTTATAAAAGAACTCAAAAACCGGATTATCCTTTCAGGTTGTACCATAATATTTTTCTACCTTTACTACGCAGAACCAAAAAGATACAAAAATGAACAAATGGATTGCTTTTTTTCTTTTACCCCTCCTGCTGGGAGGATGCACCCCTAAAAAACAGGCTGTTACGCGGCCGAATATCTTATTTATCCTTTCGGACGATCATGGCTACCAGGCTATCAGTGCATATGGCTACCCCATCGGTAAGCTGGCCCCGACCCCCAATATCGACAGGCTGGCCCAGGAAGGAATGTTGTTTGACCGGATGTTTGTGGCCAACTCGCTCTGCGGACCGAGCCGCGCCTCCATCATCACCGGGAAGTTCAGTCACAAGAACGGTTTCAAAAGGAACGGCGACAAATTCGATCCCAACCAACCCACCTTCCCGAAGATGCTGCAGGCCGCAGGTTACCAGACGGCCGTATTTGGCAAATGGCACCTGAAATCACTCCCGCAGGGTTTTGACAACTGGTGTGTGTTGCCCGGCCAGGGACATTATTACAATCCGGATTTTATCAAACAACCGGGAGACACCTTTCGCATGCAGGGATATGTCACGGATTTGATCACCGACATGGCTCTCGACTGGCTGAAAAACAAAAGGGACCCCAACAAGCCTTTTTTACTGATGTATCAGCATAAAGCCCCACACCGTGAATGGTTGCCGGCAGAAAAATACCTCGACCTGTATCACCATATAAAATTTCCCCTGCCACCCACACTATTTGATGATCATAAAGGTATGGGTACCGCAGCCCAGGAAGCCGAGATGCTGATCAGCCAGAACATGGGACTGAGCAATGACAATAAGATTGATCCGAAAATTGTCACCGAAACAGGCCATAAACCTTTTATGAAATGGTACTTTAACGCTTATTATAACAACCTGGGCAGAATGACTCCGGAACAAAGGGCCCGGTGGGACGAAGTTTATAAACCTATCAACGAAGCCTTCAGGAAAAATCCGCCTGTGGGAGACTCGCTGACCAAATGGAAATACCAGCGTTATATGGAAGACTACCTGGCCTGTATCCGGTCGGTGGATGACAATGTAGGCAGGGTCCTGGATTATCTGAAAAAAACCGGACTTGACAAAAATACCATCGTGGTTTACACGTCGGATCAGGGTTTTTATCTGGGAGAACACGGATGGTTTGATAAGCGGTTTATGTATGAAGAGTCATTCCGTACCCCCCTGCTTATCCGGTATCCCGGAGTGATCAAGCCGGGGAGCCGTAACCACGACCTGGTACAAAACATTGACTTTGCCCCCACCTTCCTGGAACTGGCCGGCGTGAAGATCCCAAAGGATATCCAGGGAATGTCCATAGTGCCACTGCTGAAAGGCGAACATCCGGCCAACTGGCGTCATGCCCTTTATTATCACTACTATGAATTTCCGGGAATCCATATGGTCAAACGTCATTACGGTATCCGGACAAAACGCTATAAGCTGATTCATTTTTACAATGATATTGACGAATGGGAACTATATGACCTGAAAAAGGACCCGCAGGAATTACATAACGTGATCAACGATCCGGAATACACAGATATTAAAACGCAATTACATCAACAACTGGACAGTCTGATCAGGGTGTACCAGGATCCGCTGGAACCGGTTGTGGTAAAACAATGATCTCATTTTAATCATTTATGAAAATTGCCCTTTTCATTCTGACAACAGGTCTCTTCCTTTTTCAGGGATGTGATCCAGGGACCAATAGGTCCGATAAAAAATATGATCTCGTAATTTACGGAGGGACCTCTGCCGGTGTGGTAGCCGCCATTCAGGGGAAACGCCTGGGGTTGTCTGTGGTGCTGGTTATGGTTCCTGGCACAAGGTTTTAGTTGCTTTGTCGTAATCCTTTTTCACCAATAAAACGGCTGGATTTGATATTGCTATTTTATTAGGTAATGAAACTCCCATAATTTTCTTCGTTTGTTGCCTGTAAAGCCTCAAATTAACTTGCACCTTTTTTTTGCCATATAGAAAACTATAAACATTGTAAGTACCGGCATCATAGATATAATGGGGCATAATAGTTGACCTAACAGAATATTTTAATGTGTACTTTTTTTGCTCCAGTACCGGTAAATAGGGTTTGCTGAGAAAGTTAATTTTCATTTTCTCAAATATACGGGGGTCGCCAATGGGTGCCCAAAATATTTTCCAAAAATCCATCTTAAAAAATAAGACAAAAAATAATCCTTCTCATATCTGAGAAGATTGAGCACGAAGAAGATCGTACTGATCCAACTCTCTGATGTATCCCGCAGCCTGGCCCTGATCCGGTTAAGGTTATATCCGTTTTTCGCCTGTCCAAATTTCCCTTCTATCGCATTCCTTTCCGTTGCTTCTTTTTTACGTTTACGTTTTTGATAGTAACTGAGCTTCTCCTTTTTCGGAGGTCTCCCCAACGGAGCGGATGTGATCCTGATCCCCCTCTCTTTTAACCATTGCCTGTTTCCCCTGCTCGAAAAGATCTTGTCTACCTGTACCAACTCCGGATAGTATCCGAACAATGATCTGTAGCCTTCAACCACGATCTTTAAAAAGTTCCCCTCATTGTATGCATCCCATCTCAATTCATTCAGCATGCTATATCCATTCACCAGGCTTAACAATATCTTAGAACCAAATTCCGTTTTTGATCTCTCTTTTCCCCTGACTATTGGTCTGACATGAGGTTGATGCAGATTCACGATCCTATCTTCTATGGTCTTCTTGTTTTTATCATACATCTCTTTCTGTTGCCGGTACACCTCCTGTATGATCCAAAAATATCGCAATTCTTTTTCCCGGAGTGGAAAATACCCTTTCTCTTTTTCAAATTCATCAAGCATCTTATCAATATGACGAATGTCCCTTGATAAACTATCCAGAAGATGTCTTTCCATCCTCCGTACAGAGCGTTTATCCTTTTTCCTTTTTTTTGAAAAACCTAAAAACTCCTTATCCAACTTCCGACGATATGTGCGTGGCTTCACTCCCGTTTTCCCTCTCTTGCGATATATATCATCAATGATCTTCTCTAAGATCTTTCTCCCCTCATTCATCAAGTTGGTATCCGTTGGATACTTGATGTACTGATCCGCCACTGTCGCATCCACCTGCAACTTCCCTTTGTTAGGTGGATCATTCTCTCCATCCTCCTGGCCTTCCTTCTTCTTCTTTTTCTTTGTCCCTTTTTTCGTTTTCTTCATCGTGGCACTCTCTATCAACATTTCATTGAGTTCATCAAATACTTCTTTCCCAACTCGCTTCCTTATTTCTACAAAAAGACTCGGATCAAAAACCGGTTCGGTCGTAAACTCTGTTAACCCAACAAAGTATTGCAGGTAAGGGTTCTCCTGGATCTCCTCTATTACTCCACGATCATCCAACTTCTTAATATGCTTGATGATCAGTGCCCCCAATACCGTTCTGGGCGACACTCCCGGGCGTCCCATCCTTTTATCCATTACACGCATGTAGATCTCTGCAAACCTATCCCACGGCACTATCTTACTAATCTTCTACAGTTGTAAAATGCATCTATCTGGATATGTGTACAATACGGTTGTCGAAAAAATCTTTGGCACTACATTTTCAGGGATTTTACTTTTTGGACAGTAGGGGGTAAAGCCATCCCGACAGCTTTAAAAACCGTTGAACAATCACCCCTGGCCTCGGTCCTGATTTTTATCTTTTCTCCATTCTCCTCTATCGTTACCTCCTGCAGATCTTTCAGGTCTTGTTTAATGTCATACCATTCCGGAGTGTAGCCAGAGTTCTCTAAACGCCTGTCCAACTCTTTTCTCAAAACAAGGGCCAGAAAACTGCAAAACACATGGCCCCGGATCGTTTCATCCGTTTTGTGATATATGGGTCTCGTCTCCAGAATACTTTTAACCTGACGGAACACATGTTCGACCATCCACAGCTCTTTATACTTTAATGCTACCTCTTCGGCAGGGATATACAGATTTGTCGTAAGCACCCACTTCCCGTCATAACGTTTCTCCCGGTTGATCTTCTGCTGGTCGATCACAACACTGCCTTTTGCTACTTTCAGGTACTTACGGTACCCCTTGTTGCCTACCAATGATCTGGCTCCGTTTCTTATCTTATCCTCCAGCCCTTTGATAATGGCATCCCGGTCGGCTTCATCCTTGCGTGCCTGTCTTGTGTTCAAACATACAATATACCTTTTATCATTATGCCACACCTGTTTTACCTTCAACGGGGAAGGAGCTTTGCTCCCGCTTTCCTCCGATACTACTTCCCGATACCTGCCGGCCCTTACCAGGACTTCTTTGTTGATCTCTTTCACCCTTCGCATTCTCACACCCAGGATATATCCAAAACCCATAGCTTCAAGCTCCCTGATCGTATCATTACTGATCATCCCCCGGTCGGCAACGACACATACCTTTTCAACTCCAAAGCGTTTTTTTAATCTCTCCGCTATGGGGATCAAGCTTTTCACATCCGAGGTGTTCCCCGGCCATATCTCACTGCTGAGCGGAAAGCCCCGGTTATCCAGCACTGCGCCTACAACCATCTGTTTGCGATCGGGTCGATGATCCTTACTGTTGCCATAAGCCCCTATATTTTCTCCTCCCTCTCCCTCGAAGTATATGCTGGTGGTATCGAAAAATACGATCTCCAGTTCCGTGAACAAGGTACGCCGCAGCAGGAAAAGTTTTTCTTCTATCAGATCTTTCACGCAGCGGGGAGCAAATGGTGTTTTGCCATACTGATCATCTGTCTCGCTGCCCAGAAAAGCCATTGCCCGGTAAAAATGATGCAGGGAGAGAGTTTCTTTTCCTTCTATCCTGTAACTATTCATCCATTTCTCACAGGAGCGATCGGATCCGCTGACAAACAAACGATGCAACACTGTGATGAATACTGCAAGTTCAACATTAAATCCATATTTGCGACCAGATAATAGCTCCTGGAAGATTCTGTCTAATCCAACTTCTTCCCACAAGCGTTGGAAGACAAGCACCGGTCCGATCTTCAGGGCATTGCTTTTTATCTTGCTTCTCTCGTTAAGTAACAGCAGTATCTGATCTGAAAATTTGGAAAGAGATTTTACCAGGCTTTCTATCTCTTTTTTCTCCTGCAGACGGTCCAGTCGTCCCAGGGTGGTGAGGACTCGTTGTTTTACTTTCTTCCCTTCCCGGTAGGTTTGTACTACCTGAAGATATTGATACTTGCCGCTCTTTTTGATCCTGACGAACATGATCGGATATATTGACACTGCAAATATCTATCATATATCTCAAATATGCAATAGTTTCTGAAATATTCTGTGGCACTACATTTTTGGGAATTTCAGGTATAATAGACATTTTTTAGGCTATTTCTGATAGCTTTTCTTCAAATGGACAAAAATTAGGCTCTTTTTTTAGTGCATATTTTTAACTCTTAAATATGGTATCAATTTTGTTTTGTCAAGTTAAACGAAAATAGGCTCTACTGGAGAGTAACCTCTTATGGATAAACTTGATAACTGACGAAAATATCAATAAAAGGGGAAGATCCTTTTATATTTTCAGAAGCCGTTATGCCTTTAAAAACTCATCAATAAATTTCATTTTTCTTGCTCTGGATAA
>WFSC01000030.1 GCA_015486185.1 Bacteroidales bacterium
ATAAAGATCTAAACCGGGCCAAAAAGGAACAACTTGAGGGGATCATCCGTGTCCTGCCCTGGATCGCTGCCATCGACCGGTTCCAGCACTGGCTGTACACCCATCCCGGCCATTCGCACAGGGAAAGAAACGCTTACTGGCTGGAGACCATGAAAGATTTCTCCTCCCCTTTGGTTGACTGGGAAGGATTTGAAGAATTCCGGGGCCATTCCTGGCAGACCCAGTTGCACCTGTATGAAGTGCCTTTTTACTATATCGAATACGGGATCGCCCAACTGGGAGCGCTGGCTGTTTGGAAAAACTATAAAAACAATCCGGAAAAAACCATCCGGCAATATATGGAGGCCCTTTCACTGGGTTATTCAAAACCCATACCTGAAATATATGAAACTGCCGGCATTCGCTTTGACTTCAGCCTGCCTTACGTGGAGGAGCTGACCTCATTCCTGAAAAACGAATTGGATCAACTGGAGACAGCATAAGAAGAAACAGAAAGGGAGAAGTGGCGGATCAACAATCATCGATCACCTTTCTATTATCTTATCATTCACTCATTCACTCATTCACTCATTCTATCATTTACTCATTTACTCATTCACTCATTACCCTTTACCTTCTGCCAGATCTCTTCCATCTCTTCCAGGGAGAGGCTTCCCAGATCCTGATTTTTGTTCCGTGTTTCTTTTTCCAGCTCTTCAAAACGCCTCATAAATTTGAGATTGCTTCTTTCCAGTGCGATCTCGGGATCCACACCGTACCGGCGGGCAGCATTGATCACGGCAAACAGGAGGTCTCCGAATTCCGTTTCCAGTTTCTTCTGTCTTAAAGGATCATCTTTTACGGCGGCTTGTTCTTTTACCTCTTCTATTTCTTCGTTTACCTTATCCCAGATATCTTCTTTTTGTTTCCAGTCAAATCCGATCCCGCTTACTTTTTCCTGAATACGCATGGCTTTGATCATTGCAGGCAGGGAGGAGGGGACACCGGAAAGAACCGACTTTTTATGGTTATTTTTTTCCTTCAGTTTGAGGTGTTCCCAGTTTTCCAAAACCTGGGCAGCGGTCTGGGCCTTTACGTTGCCATACACATGGGGATGCCGGTAGATCAGTTTTTCACAGAGCGTGTTGATCAACTCTGCCAGGGTAAAAGCATTTTTTTCCTTTGCCAGTCTGGCATAGAAGACAATATGTAACAGAAGATCACCGGTTTCGATCTTGATTTCTTCCATGTCCTCTTTTACAATGGCTTCCGCCAGTTCATAGGCTTCTTCGATGGTAAGTTTTCGCAGGCTCTCAAAAGTCTGTTCACGGTCCCAGGGACATTTCTCCCGCAGGTCATCCATGATGTGAACCAGCCTGTCAAAAGCCTGGAGGTAATCCGGTAATTCATTTTTGTTGTGCATGGATTATGTTTGCTTAGTCTTTAAATTTGATACGTATGGACGAGCTGATGTCAAGACCCAGTAATTCACAGGCATTTCCATGGTATATGGCTATCTCTAAAAGATTGAGAGAGTTGAAAAGCGCCAGGATATCGCCGGGAGGCGTGTTGAAATAATGGTCATTCAGACGGGTAATCCGGTACAGTCCGCTTCCGGTGCCCGGATAGATCTCAAAGGAGCGGCCCTTCCCGACGCGGTCAAAGATATCCCGGGTAACGTTGGTGATGGCGTTGCCATAGGAGTCGATGTAGATAACCAACCCTGTGATGATCCCTTCTTCAATGGCTGCACGTACAGGATGAGTTGTTTTGAGATCTTCAGCCGGCATTCCCAGATCTCTTGGTTTCTTCCCGGAAGCCAGGGAACAGGCAGCAGGGACAAACTGGTCAAGCACGGGGAATAGCGTGTCTTTATTGTCCGGCACAAACCGGTAAATTTCCTCCGGACCGTCGGGAAAGATCAGGCCGGAAAGGCCTGCATCCGCCATAATGAAATATTGTTTTTTGTGTTGGATGATCAGCGGATCATTCGGGCTTTCTGCCTGGAGCCCTATAATATGAATGGTGCCTGCCGGAAAATGTGGCCAGGTATTGCGTACAATGAAAGCAGCCTTCTGCTGATGAAAAGGAGAAACATCATGAACAATATCCACAATACGGACATCAGGGCAAAGGGTAAGGATGCGTCCCTTTATGGCCCCGGTGTAATAATCATGCTGGTGCCAGTCAGTGGTTAAGGTTATGATGCTCATAGGCATAAAAAATATCAAAAAATAGTATTATCCTGAAAAAATACCGTTATTTTGCAGGAACAAATGTAATAATTCTCTTAAACCTATATGTCAGAAAAGACCATATATTTGGAAGGAATCGATCCGATGGTATTGTATGGGATCCATAATGTGGCCATGGAACAGATCAGACAGGCTTTTCCAAAGCTTAAGCTTATTGCCCGTGGCAATGAGATTAAAGTGGTGGGAGAAGAGAAGGAAATCCTGCGCTTTGAGGAGAAAATGCATGAGATCCTGGATTTTATCCATCATCACAACACCATCAATCCTGATGATCTTACCGGTTTGTTGAGCCCGGCCTATTCGTCTGCAAAAAAGAAGAAGGCGGAGGAAGATACGATCATTTTCGGTGTTGATGGCCAGCCTATCAAGGCCCGCACAATAAACCAGTCCCGTCTGGTGAAGGAGGAACACCGCAATGACCTGATCCTTGCCATAGGACCTGCCGGAACAGGCAAGACCTATACGGCCATCGCCCTGGCAGTACGTGCCTTGAAAAACAAGGAGGTGCGCAGAATCATCCTTACCCGGCCGGCGGTAGAGGCCGGAGAACACCTGGGCTTCCTGCCCGGAGATGTGCGGGATAAACTGGACCCTTACCTGCAGCCCCTCTATGATGCCCTGCGGGATATGATCCCTTTTAAAAAGCTGAGTACTTACCTTGAAGATGAGACCATACAGATTGCACCACTGGCTTTTATGCGGGGCCGTACCCTCGAAAACGCTTTCGTGATCCTCGATGAAGGACAAAATGCTACCGTAAACCAACTCAAGATGTTCCTGACCCGGATGGGTATGAACTCCAAATTTATCGTTACCGGCGATGTGACCCAGATCGACCTGCCACGCCGGGGTAACTCCGGACTGCTTCAGGCTATGCAGATACTGGAAGGCATTGAAGGTATATCCATCGTACAGTTCGGAACAGAAGATATTGTCCGTCATCCCCTGGTGAGAGATATCGTGGATGCATATGAGAAGGAAAAAGAGGACAAGGAGGAAGAGAAAGGAGATAATGAATGAATGATTGAATGATTGAATGAGTGAATGAGTGAATGAGTGAATGAATGAATAATAGAATGAGTGAATGATAGAATAAATGAATAAATGAATGAATTGGAAAGATGATTAATATGGACTTTTATAAAAAATCAAGGATTTGAGATATGGATGGGAAAGCTTTTACACAAACGGATTTTCAATTTGAAGGAGTTACATCCCGGTATGTAGGCAAAGTCAGGGACGTCTATACCATCCGGAATCAATATATGATAATAGTGGTCACCGACAGGATCTCCGCCTTTGATGTGATCCTGCCCCGGGGGATCCCTTACAAAGGGCAGGTGCTCAACCGGATTGCCGTAAAGTTTTTGGATGCCAGTGCCGGCATTGTGCCGAACTGGAAAATATCCTCGCCTCACCCCAATGTAACCATCGGTTACAAAGCCAAACCATACAAGGTGGAGATGGTGGTCAGGGGATATCTCACCGGCCATGCCTGGAGGGAATACAGATCCGGCAAAAGAGAGATCTGTGGCATTCCGCTTCAGGAAGGGATGAAAGAACACCAGCGTTTTGATGAACCGGTCATTACTCCCACGACCAAAGCAGAATTCGGTCATGATGAGGATATCTCCAAAGAAGAGATCATCCGGTCGGGACTGGTGCCGGCAGAGGAATATGAAGAGCTGGAAAGATTATCGTTGGCCCTTTTCAGACAAGGGACGGAAATGGCGGCTGAAAAAGGCCTGATCTTAGTGGATACCAAATACGAGTTTGGGAAAAAAGACGGGCAGATCATCCTTATAGACGAGATCCACACCCCCGATTCATCCCGCTATTTTTATGCCGAGGGGTATGAGGAACGACTGGCCAAAGGAGAACCCCAGCGGCAGCTATCCAAGGAATTTGTTCGTGAATGGCTGATGGAAAACGGTTTCCAGGGAAAAGAAGGACAGCAGATCCCGGAGATGACGGATGCCTTTGTGGAGCTGGTGTCGGACAGGTATATCGAACTGTATGAAAAGATCACCGGAGAGAAATTTACCAAAGGTCCCCTGGATGACCTGGAGGAAGAAATTTATATTAGTGTGTTTGAGGAAATGAGCCGTTTAATCCGTTGAGATGTTTGGCCGGTTTCCTCTCGTTGAGATGTACGGCCGTACGTCTATACGTGGGGTTCAATCCGTAGCCTTATCTACGATTTTCCTGACCCTCTCCTCTAATTCTTTTTCCTCGGTAAAGGGCCGCTCGGGAAAGGTCTTTTTCTGACGTACCTCTTCCAGGCTCTCAGGATCGCCGGGATGAAAATGGAGCTGTTTTTCGGTAACTCCCAGGATCATGGGCATTTCTTCAAAGACGAAACCTTCTATGTGCCGGATCAGTGACTCTCTTTTTTCTTTCAGGTCCAGGGAACTGATGGCTTTCTCGAAAGTTGTTGTGCCGGCAAAACCTCTTTCTCCCTTAAAATACTGGTCTTTTCGTTTGTGGAATTCATCGATCTGGGCAGGATAGAGTACGCGGGCCATATCGAGGGCAAATTCCATAAAACGGTGAAAGAGATAATCGGACAGGTCCTTATTGCTGTTGCCCTCCAGGGCCAGTAGAGCTGCGCTGTGGTGCCAGCGGCGCTGCATCTTGATCAGCCGGTACCGGTCAAGGCTTGTGTCCCACCATTGCCGGGCCTGTTCCATATAGTCTAAAGCTTTTTTACGGTCACTTTGCTCCCGGTAGAAATCAGCCAGGCGGATCAGATGGTAGTAAGTGTCAGTAGAAGGAGAATGTTGCTGTAAAAATTGTTCAAGATAGGCGATTGCTTTTTCTGCACTCTCCATTTCCAGCAGTTCGGCCATGGTGATATGGACATTCAGAAAATAGGGATCGGCCTCCGGTAACCGGTCGATCAGATCCTGAAACCAGGCATAGGCCTGTTCATAGGAGAGCTCCGGGTCTTTTTTCATATACGGTACCAGCTTATATACACAGGTGACCAGCGCTGTGTTCCTTTCTTTCAGATAATGTTCAGCCAGATCCTGAAGAAACAGAACCGCTTCGTGATACCCTTTGTTACGCCGGATGGCGGTCGCACGGATCATCAACTGGTGTACATCTGCCCGGGGTGGCCTCTCCCGGACCCTGCCTGGTGCAGCAGCAGGTCCCAGGTCTAAAACAGGATCAGACGGACGGGCCTTACCGGTTGACTTTCCGGCTTTGTTCCCAAACCATTTTTTAAAAAACGAAAGCATGTGTTTTTACGTTAACAGGTACCCTATTTTTGATTTTCTGAAAGTACAAAATTCCCGGTAAAAATTCAAGGATAAGTTTTTCCGGATTGCAAAAAAAACAAACATACAGGATAGGTTTTGTGTTCTTTTTTCCCTTTACCGGTGTGGGTTTTGAGACAGAAAGGTTGCAGGTTTTAAATTACTTTTGAAATTATATTCCTATAATAATCAGTATAATAGCAGTTTATGAAATATTACCTACGTAGATACTGTGTTAAAATCCAAATTTATTTTATAAAAATTTCAAAAAAACGTAATTTTGTATTTACCAGAAAGAAGGCTTTACGTTTAACGCAGAGTCTATCTTGTGTAGTGGG
>WFSC01000031.1 GCA_015486185.1 Bacteroidales bacterium
TAATATTCCGGCATCTCCATGATCTGTTGGAATATTCTGCTGCCCTTTTCATCATACAAATAACGCGGCAGCAAAAACTTAGGATCAGCAGAGAGCCCCCGCTCAGTATCAGATTGAATAGTATGGTTATTTTCCATTTTTAAAAACTTACTTTCTTTTTCTTTATTCATCGTTTTTCTTCTGTTCAACGATCATCGATCATCGTTCAACCTTCTCTTAGTCCCTCAGTCCCTCCGTCTCTTAGTCTCTTAGTCTCTCCCTCTCTCCGTCTCTTAGTCCCTCAGTCTCCCTGTCTCTTAATCTCCCCCTCCCTCTTCTTCCTTCTCTATCGGATTTTCCGGGTCACTGCTCCATTCCATCCATCCTCCGTCATACACTGATACGCGGGGCCAACCCATCAACCAGGCATTCAGGAATGCTTCGCTGCCCCGCCATCCGGTTCCGCAATAAAAGGCAAGTTCCTTTTCCGGAACGATGCCTGCTTTGGCCCAGTTAGCGGCTACCTCTTCATATGAGCGCATTGTAAGATCCGGGTTCCGGTAGTTTTCCATATGGTAGGCATCGCTTCCGCAATTTCCAAAAACAGCTCCCGGTATATGTCCTGTTTTATCAATATAATTATAACCGCTCACCTTGCCCGTATATTCATTCCGGCTACGTACACATACCAGTTCACCGCCTGGGGAAGCGAGAAGCTCTTTTGCTTTTTCCATATCTGTGATATATTCGGGATGTGCCGGAATATTAACACCGAAATCTTCAAGAGGTTTGGGGACTACAGGAACAGTGGACAGTTCATAACCGGCCGTTTCCCAGGCCAGAATACTGCCATTGAGGATGCGTACATCTTCCACACC
Source organism: Bacteroidales bacterium (assembly GCA_015486185.1). Classification (GTDB taxonomy): domain Bacteria; phylum Bacteroidota; class Bacteroidia; order Bacteroidales; family VadinHA17; genus DRPN01. The sequence continues at coordinate 858 of WFSC01000031.1, forward strand.
GGCATACATCAGGACAGCGGCACTGCGCATGGCAGCCAGTTGTCCTGCCCGTTTCCCCGGAAAAGGATCTTCATTACGGGGATAAGAAAAGCGACCATAAAGAATGACCATTGTATCCTTCGTGATCCCTCTTTTCAGCAATGCCTCCCTGAGTTCACCGGGTTCTCTCACATTCCAGTCCTCGGGCGATTCCAGATCCAGTGTATTGAGAGAAATAGCACCCGGAATATGTCCTTCTTCATAATCCGTGTCGTTATCATAATGCGCATGACAGATCACCCAGGGACGTCCGTCCCAACCCGGTGGAATCCCCCTGCTGATAAGAGTATGCAACCATTCGGGATACACCAGCTTTTCATAACGGTCCAACCGGGCCAGGGGAAGATCAGGATTATTAACCCATTCCTCAAGAAAGTGGGGATAGACCTTAAGTTCTTCCAGACCTGCAGAACCAACAACCTCCAGCATCTTTTCCATATCTTTTTCATCATACCCGTATAAGGTAACAGAATGTCCGGGTGACAACCCTTTGGCTTTGAAAAAATCGTGCAGCTCCAAACGGTACCGGGTCCAACTGATGGGAAAACTGACAGCCCCCGGTATATGCCCACCTCGCGGTTCCTGTCGCAATGTCCAGCCATTATAGGCGGAAACGGGACGAATATCCACAATCAGTTCCTTTGGGTCCTGCATCATGGATTGCATGTCCCTGGTCGATACTTCGGTGATAGTAAGTTTCATAGAAGATATTTGAAGGTTAGCGTATGAATGTTCTAAAAGTTAAAGTAAAAAATATAAGCATCCTAAAGTAGAATATTTCTTAAATAATATGAAATAATTCACTATATTTTATTCTGTATGTTATTCAGGCAGGTTTTCAAGAATATCCTTCACGGTGGATCTGTTCTTATAGTCAGGATCGAACTGACGCCAAACTATAATGCCCCGGCGGTTTATAATAAAGGTGGCAGGTACCGGCAGGAGCTGGGATTCATCCGAATGGCTTTTTTTCAATTGGGCATTCAGAAATGTATTGTAGGCGAACAACTGGCCCGATGAGGGTTTGAATAGTACTTTATAGGCCCGGGCAACGGCATAGTTCTTATCATATAAAAGGGCAAACCTGGCACCGGTTTTTTGTGCCATTTTTTCCAGATATTCGGGTTTCTCGGGAGATATGGCAACGACCGTAACCCCTCTTTCACGGATCAATGACAGGCTGTCCTGCACCGAGGAAAGATGCTTGTTGCAATAGGGACACCAGGCGCCCCGGTAAAAGATCAATACCACCGGGTTGTGCTCCAGGGCTTTTTCAAGTGAAAAAACAGAGCCGTCGGCTTCCCCGGCA
>WFSC01000032.1 GCA_015486185.1 Bacteroidales bacterium
AAGATTTTGATTTCGCATATAATAATATACCGATGCCTTTACCTGATTCGAACCACTGCGCGTAACTGCATTGATACTGGCTCCTGCAAAACCCGACTGACGTACATCATAAGGTGCCAACACCACCTGAAACTGTTGGATAGCATCCATACTTACAGGCGAACCGCCCGTCTGCCCTCCATTGGTCCCCGTAGGTGACAAGCCGAACACATCATTGTTTACCGCCCCGTCAATCGAGATGGCATTATACCGGTTATTGATCCCGGCAATGGAAATAGCGCCATTCCCATTTACAGTCGCCTGCGGTGTCAACCTGGCCATATCGGAAATACTCCTTTCCACAGTAGGCATCATGGTGATCTCCTGATTGCTGATCACCGTTTGTGCACCGGTCTTATTACCATCAAATTCATTATAGGAAACCCTTCTCCCTTTTACCACTACTTTGGCAAGCTCGGTCGTGGATGTCTTCAGTACAACATTTAATTTGTAAGTCTGCCCCAGTGTAAGATAGATACCGCTCCTCTCAAATTTTTGATATCCTACAAAAGAAATAGTTACCTTGTAAGGCCCACCTACGTTCATGTTAGGCAATCGAAAATATCCTTCCGAATCTGTAATACCACCAAACTGTGAACCCGTAGGCACATGTATGGCTATCACCGTAGCACCGGGCAAAGGATTGCCCTGATCATCCACTACCCGGCCGTTCATACCGGCTGTAGTTGTTCCCTGTCCGAATGACAGGTTCCCTGCAATAACAAAAGTTACCACAGTAAATAATAATCCAATAATTTTTCTTTTCATAAAACAATCAGAATTAGGTTAATACTCTCAAAATAAACATTTATGTTACCTGGTTTTAAAACAAAACAAATGTAATAAAATGAATGGTCTGAATATTTACAGGGATTTATAAAAACATTAACAAATTGTTAACAATTATCTTCGTGCTGCCGGAAGAATTGTTAACAAACCGTTTGCATTTTCCTCCCGCTTTGCTGCGGGCAGATTCATCATCATAAAAAACCGAAAGTATTTTTTCCATATCCTTACTGCCTTGTATGGGAAAGGCCCCTTTTAAGCGGATTAACTCACGGGCTTCCCGGAATTTATGGAAATTAGGACCAAAAATAACAGGTACCCCAAAAACCGCAGCTTCCAGAATATTATGGATACCGCTGCCAAATCCGCCGCCAATATATGCCACATCTGCATATGCATACAGGGAAGATAGCATACCGATGTTATCTATTATCAACACATCAACATCCTGTAGATCTTTCTGACCCGCCTGACTGAAAAAAACATACGGGACCTGCAACTCTCCGGTAATCCATTTCAAATGTGCGGGATAAATTTCATGTGGAGCAATGATCCATTTATAAGGTCTGATCTTCCCGTTTATATATTTAAAAAGGTGTACTTCGTCTTCTTTCCAGGTGCTCCCTGCTACAACAACCATATTATTCCCCTTGAAGTTCCCGGCCTCAGGAATGACCTTCCTGGTGTAGGCAATAGCAAGCACACGATCAAAACGGGTATCCCCGGCCACCTGCACCTCAGTAATGCCATTCTTTATCAAAAGACTTTCCGAGTCCCTGTCCTGAACAAATATCTTATTAAATCCAGCCAACAATGCCCTGAAGCGTCTGGCATATCTTTTGAAAAACCACTGGTCCTGGCGAAATATGGCAGATATCAGCAAAACCGGGATATTTCGTTTTTTTAAGGCCGATAAAAAATAATACCAAAACTCATATTTTACAAACACAGCCACCTCCGGTTGTATTACTTCAAGGAATCTGTTTGCATTACGCGGGGTATCCAGCGGAAGATATAAAACATAATCGGCCCCTTTATAATCTTTCCTCACCTCATATCCCGAAGGAGAAAAAAATGTCAGAACAACAGAAAAATCCGGGTTCTTTTCCTTCAATGCCTCAATTACCGGCCGGCCCTGCTCAAACTCGCCCAGAGAGGCACAATGTATCCAGATGGTTTTATCATGATGGCGATAGATCTTCTTCAGCCGGGTAAAATACTTCTTTCGGCCGGCACACCAGGCCCGGGCTTTTCTGTTAAACAGTGAGGCAACACAAATGGCCAGTCCATAAAATAAGATAACAATACGGTATATGATGATCACGACAGCATTTTTAAGGGCGAAAATTAAAAATATTTCTCAAAAAGCAGCAAGTAACAGATCGAGGTCTTTCGAAAGGATCCCGAACCTTCTGCCGATCACATCACTGGTCAGTATTCCGTTAAAAATATAGACCCCCTTGCGTAAGCCTGCATCTTCACGCAGACGGTTTTTTACTCCCCCGGCATCTCCGATATCCCGGAGGATGGGCGTAAATACATTACTTAAAGCAATGGAAGCCGTACGGGCCACCCGCGACGGAATATTGGGCACACAATAATGTATGATCCCGTGTTTGGTAAAGACAGGATTCCCATGATTCATACAAACCGATGTCTCGACACATCCTCCCTGGTCAATGCTGATATCTACGATCACCGAGCCTTTTTTCATCCCCCTTACCATATCTTCTGTCACATAAAACTGTGTTCTTTCTTCGCCGGTAAGGTGTACCGCTCCTATCACTATATCGGCTGATTTTAATGCTTTGGTCAATACACGCGGATGGAAAATAGAAGTTTCCACCCTTTGTCCAAGATAAGTCTGCAGTCTTTTCAGCTTATATACAGAATCATCAAAGATCTTAACAACGGCACCCAGACCAAGGGCAGCCCTGGCAGCATACTCAGCGGCTGTTCCGGCACCCAGAATAACCACTTCCGTAGGAGTAATTCCGGTAATACCTCCGAGCAAAACACCTTTCCCCTGATGAACATTGCTGAGATATTCCCCGGCAATTAAAATGGAAGCCAGTCCTGCGATCTCACTCATCGAACGTACCACAGGATAATGCTCATACTTGTCCCGGATATTCTCAAAGGCAATAGCAGTCACCTTTTTCTGCATCAATTTGCGGATATATTTTTCCGTATGATTGGTCAGATGCAGGGAAGAGATGACCGTGAGCCCACCTTTTAACTGAGCTATTTCTTCGAGTGTGAGGGGAGAAACCTTTAACACCACATCAGACTGATACACCTCTTTATTGGTGTCCACTATCATGCCTCCACATTCGCTGTAATCATGATCCGTATAACTGGCCTGCAGGCCGGCATCCCTGGCAATAACCACCTGATGCCCGTCATTCACCAGAATCTCAACAGCCTCCGGCGTAAGAGAAACCCGGTTCTCATAGGGATCCGTTTCCTTGGGAATGCCTATGATCATTTCCTTCTTTTTCAGGGTAGTCTCCAGCATCTCCTCCTGAGGCAGCAAACTTTCCTTACTAAGCGAAAAACGAATGGAATTACTTGATTCAGCCATGACTATAACTTCAAATTTCAGGTTTCCTAAATTAATACTTTCCCTGAAAATATCAAAAGAAGCATATTTATCGGCCTTTTATCACCTCAACAGTCCTTGATCTGTCAGGTTGTACTGTCATGGTTATATGAACAATATCCCCCGGCAACAGGTCGGTGATCCTTTCAGGCCACTCGATAAAACAGTAGTTCCCGCTGTCGAGGTATTCCTCTATACCCATATCATAAGCTTCTTCTGTTTTTTCAATCCGGTAAAAATCCATGTGATACACCGGGCCATAGATCTGCGACAGGTATTCATTGATAATCGAAAAAGAAGGACTCCGGACAGCATCTTTTACCCCCAGTGCTTTGCAGAATTCCTTAATAAAAGTTGTCTTTCCTGCTCCAAGGTTCCCAAAAAAAAGAAAAATCCTTTCATCCGGGAATTCCTGTAATAATTCAATCGCCACAGGGAACAACTCATTTTCTTTTTTTATGCCATAGACCTTTCTGTTCATTTGATCTCCTGCCTACTCTCTGGGCTTTAATAAGGCAAAAGGAACCAGCATTTCTTCCATGGACACCCCGCCGTGCTGAAAGGTCCCCTTGAAATACCGCACATAATAATTCATGTTTTTGGGATACACCAGGTATTGCTTCTCCCGGGCAAAAACAAAGGTCGAGGTAATATGATCTTTTGGTAAATGAATATCCTCGGGATGACGGACAGCAAATACTTCTTTGGGATTATAATTAAGGTTTTTCCCCAGTTTATAACGCAAATTGGTAGTGGTATCACGGTCTCCCACAATTTTTACCGGCACTTCAACATTAATACTTCCGTGATCTGTGGTAATTCCCAATCGAATTTCTTTTCCGCCAAGCACCTGCATCAACGGATACATATAAGAATGTTCGAACCAGGTACCTGTCAATGCCCTGAAAGCTTTTTCATCACGTGCCAGTTCCCTGATCATATCCATCTCGGTGCGGGCATGAGAAAGCATATCCACAAAATTATAAACCAACACGATCAGGTCATTATTCAATAAATTCGGTAACTCTTCCAGTATTCTTTTCCCTTCTGCCTGATTGCGTATTTTCCGGTAGGCATATTTAATATTCAAAGATTCCCTTTTTATCTGCTCCGTCAGCAGTTCCTGTTCAAATTCATTTTTTCTTCCCTCTTCTTCATCAAAACGCCAGTATTGGGGGAATAACCGGTTTATCTCCAAAGGCATAAGACCGGCAAACATGGCATTTCGTGCATATTGTGTGACCGTAGGCAGGATACTGCAAAAAATCTCTTCCTGCTCAAGGACAAAATAATCCTTTATCAAACCGTAAAGTACTTTCCACTGATCATAACGCAGGTTATCAACAATAATTATGACGGTTTTATCGCCTGCTTTTATTTTGGGGAAAACCCATTTTCTAAATACTTGTGGAGATAAAACCGGTTTATCCCCTTCACCGAACCAACGGGGATAATTTTTCTGAACGAAGCGGGCAAATTCACGGTTGGCCTCATCCTTTTGATCTGCCAGCACGGATTCCATTCCTTCCGATCCGGCATCTCCCAGTTCGATATCCCAGTAAACCAGACGCTCGTAGATCTTTACCCAGTCATCAAATGTTGCAGCCGTCATAACCTGTTGTGAAATCTGCATGAACTCCGACTGATATTTTGATACCACATGGGCTTCACGTATCTTCGATTCTTCTGTCAGTTTCTTCAGGGTATGAAGAAGTTGTTGCGGCCGTACCGGTTTGATAAGATAATCCGAGATCTTCGATCCTATGGCCTGCTCCATCAAATCTTCCTCCTCACTTTTCGTGATCATAACCACCGGCACACCCGGAACAATTTCCTTGATCTGCTCAAGTGTTTCCAGCCCGCTCAGCCCGGGCATCTGCTCATCCAATAATATCACATCATACATCTCTTTTTTTACCTTTTCCACCGCATCCACTCCATTGCTAGCCGTATCAATATCATACCCCTTCCCCTGCAAAAAAATAATCTGAGGACGTAAAAACTCTATTTCATCATCCACCCATAATATTCGGATCTTTTTCATCACTATCTCCCCGGTTTACAACATGTTCACTCTTATCCCTCTTATCTATGAAAACCCTAAGTGTTTTTTCAAAGCTATCTAAGATAATATTTTTTATAGAATACCCGGTAGGGATCCAAACTTTTATTTTTCCGGAATGTTTCAAAATTGGATTCCGAGAAAAGGAATATTTCAACATCCGGATCTTTAACAAAACGCCCCAGGTCAGCATACTGATCAAACGCCTTTTCATACTCCCTGGCCTTCGTCAGATCACCCAAAGGACGTATGGTAATAACAGTTGTATCCCTGAATATCTCCTTATTTGTCTTTACATCAAATTCGGTCTGTGGATACTGGTCCGTATTGAAGTTAATGATCTCAAATTTCAATTGATTAATATTAACCGTCCGGTTATTTACAAATAAGACCATCAGATGTTTCTCGCTCATGTTAAAATGATAGATAATGCGGGCCGTTTTTTCTATTTCCTTCTGCTTGAGAACCGGATGTTCCTGGTTAAGATAACCGATCAATATCCTGCAACGGGAAGCAATCTCCTTGTCCGGAACTGAATCTGCCACAGCCTTCAGAGCCTCCTTGAAAGTAGCAGGATCAGTCGTTTTTCCAACCGAAACAGCTCTAAGGAACATATATTTCGATTTCAGATCCTCATCCGTTCCCGGCCCGATTGCCTGATCACAATACCGTATTACCTCCCGGTATCTCCCGGCGGTAAACAAATTATAAACTTTCTGATATTCATTTTCCGCCGCTTCCCTTTTTTCATTCAGTTTTTTTAAATACAACGGGTCTTTCAATACCTTCGCCTGTTCACTTTCCGGAAACTTCTCAATAATAAGATTCTTATATTTATCTGCCCGGGTCGTTTCGTTCTTATCCTTGTAAAGTTTATACAACGTAAAGTAGGCCGGCAACAGATAAGAACTCTCCGGAAAGTCTTTCACAAGCCGCTCAAGATTGCTGATAGCCCGGTCGTAATTTTTCAACTCGTTATAAAAGATCATGGAGGATTCAAATAGCCCTTCCTGAAGTTGTTTGTTGGAAACTGCCATCATGGAATCATTCAACGGAATCTGCCGGAGGTAATAGCTGCGGCTTTTCTTATTACCTCTTTGCACAGCCTGGATCACTGTTTTGGCAGAAGCAGTATCCTCCGCTTGTGCCGTGGATTCAAAAGTAACAGCAGCCTTGTTTTTCCTCCTCCAGTTATCCTCCAGTTTACGGTTCCCCCATCTTTTTTTAAACTCAGACCGCCCGAAAGATAACGCAGCAGGATTATAAAAATACCATTGGCCACTTCTGTTTATCTCACTCTGATAACGCATTTCCGTCTGTAAAGCCTGACCATAAGAATAATTTTGTCCTTCCTTTTGTTTGGCCTTTTCTTTTTCCTCTTCCACCACCTTTTCAATGATCCCGTCAATGACTGCCAGCCTTTTTTTCTCCGGTAATGCAGCCAGATGTTGCAGGCTGTCCTGTAATGTTACCTCATGCGTATAACGCACCAACCTGTTCAAACTTTGACTCTTGATTTTATAATCCTCATAACCCGGATAATTACCAGGAAGAACAGCCACCGCACTGTCATAATACATCTGTGCCCCGTTATAATCATCCTGTTTGAAATAAATATCAGCAATGGAAAGATAAGAAAGCCCTTTCTGCTCATCATTGGAAACTGAATAGAGAGCAGATTTTTTGAAATCCTTAATGGCTTCGTCCGCTTTCCCCTCCTTGAGTGCTATTTCCCCAAAAGCATAATAGATCTGATCCCTGTATTCCTTATTTTTTTCATCCCGTAGCAACTTGCGCAAATCCTTTTTTACTTCTTTCAGATTTTCAGCATAGTCCTGCGAATCTTCAGCAATGCGGATATGGGCATTGAAAGCCATCTCATAGGGGGGGTTCATATGAAATATCATCCGGTAATATTTCACTGCATCAGCCATATTTCCTGCTTTCTCATTTAGCTGTCCCAGTAAAAAAGCGGCAAGGGCCTTATCGTTCTTCTTCCTGCTGTTTTCAAGAACCTTTTTCATCTCATCCGTCGCTTCATTCGTCTTTCCCTGCAAGAGAAAATGGTTAGCCCTCTCCCTGTAATATTCAGGCAACAACGAAGAAGGGATTTTCCCCTCCTCCTTTTGAAGCTCTTTCAATATTTCTTCGGCACTCTGGTAATCTTTCATCCGGTCGTAGGTTTTTGCAGCCCACAACATGGCTTCAAGGATCACATCCTGATCCGGATATTTTGTATGAATAATATAATTGAATGAAACCAGGGCTGAAGCCAGATCATTCTTCAAATATTGTGCCTTGCCCATCAGCAAATAACTGTCATCTACCCACTTGTTATATTCCGGCAAACTATAGAATTCCTTTTCTTTAGGGGTAAGATTAGAACTTTTCTTCTTGGGTTTGGCTGTAATGGAGTGATAAGTGATTAATTTGGACGCTTTTTTTATCACCCGTTCCATCTCAGGGGTAATGGCAGAAGCCGTTTCCTTATTCTCAACAGGGAAAACCGGTATCTCCTTGGTATAATCAATTTTCGTCTGCTTCCAGGCTTTCTTTACCCCGCTCTTATAACTTTCCCTGGCATTAAAAAAAATATTATAATGAGATGTCAGGTTATGAAAAGCACGGCTGGAAGCTGTATTCTTTTTTACCGAACAACCCAGAGGCACCAGCAGTAAAATAAAAAACAAAAAATAAAATACCTTTCTAATCAATGTCACCGGCTTTTTTCAAACAAACAGTAAAACTAAAAAAATAGTATTTTACCAGACTGTTTTTTGTATTTTATTTCCCTGCAGTTCTTTATTTTGCAATTTCCAGCTTTTTAACTGCCGGCACTTCTTTAACCACTGCCTGTTCGATGCCCGCCAGGGTTTGCTGACGATAGGGACAATTTTTACACGTGCCTGTAAGTCTGACTTTCACGATACCCCCATCGGTAATCTCAATAAGTTTTATATCGCCACCGTCAGCCTGCAGATAAGGCCTCATCCGGTCAATTACCACCTGCACTTTAGCTATAACCCGCGCTTTATCTTTATCCATTTAATAACTTTTCCTTCTTTAATGACTAATGTTGTATAATCACCCTTTTTGTCGGAGGCAACTCATTGTTTCTTTTATCCACCTGTTCAACAAAACGCGTAGCCAGATCCTGGAATATCTGCCCTAACATGGTATTCTCATCCAAAGCAACCGGCACCCCGGCATCACCGCTCTCCCTGATTTTCTGTATAATAGGTATCCTGGCTAAAACAGGCACATCATATTTCTTTGCCAGTTTTTCAACGCCGCCTTCACCAAAAATATAGTATTTTTTATCCGGTAACTCTTCCGGCGTGAACCAGGCCATATTTTCAACCAGCCCCAATACCGGCACCTCAATTTTTTCACTTCTGAACATAGCGATCCCCTTGATAACATCTGCCAGGGCAACATCCTGTGGAGTACTGACCATAAGCGCTCCGGTAACCGGTATTTCCTGAACCATCGTCAAATGAATATCACTTGTTCCGGGAGGCAGATCCACAATAAGATAATCCAGTTCACCCCAGTCACCTTGCTGCAAAAGCTGCTTCAATGCATTGGTAGCCATCGGTCCCCGCCAGACTAGTGCATCGTCCGGTTCAATAAAAAAACCGATGGATAATACTTTCATATCATATTTATCCAGCGGAATGATCATATCAATGCCATTCACCTTATGAACTTTGGGCATAGAGCCTTCCAGATGCATCATCTTAGGGACAGAAGGCCCGAAAATATCGGCATCCAATAAACCGGTCTTCCAGCCCTGTTTGGATAAAGCTACTGCCAGATTGGCCGCAACCATTGATTTTCCAACCCCTCCTTTTCCCGAAGCGACCACTATAACATTTTTCACATCAGGTAGCACCTCAGGTTCGGTCTTCAGGGTACCTACCCGTACAGGCACCGTGATCAACACCTCAATATCTTCCCCGAATTCTTTCTTTAACTGACGGTCACATAATTTCTTGATGGAATTGAAAAAAGGATCATTGGGCTTGGGCAAAGCCAGGGTAAACATGATCTGACGGCCATCAATACGAAGATTCTCCACCATACCGGAAGATACTATATCCCCGGCTGTTTCGGGATGCTTGATCTTCTTCAGGATCTCCAGTACTTTTTCTCTTGTTATCTCCATAATTATTAATAAATTATAAAAAATACGTTAATCAAAAACCTGAAATTTATTTTTATTTAATTTAATTAAAGCTGCAAATATAAGGAAAGTTCAGGCAGGATGAACCATTATTTTCATAAATTTTCTGCCGGATCCCAAAATAATTCATCAAAACGTATGATCTTGTCATGATCAACTTCAATACCTTCGCTCTCCAGCAATTGTTTCATGGTATCCTGAAAACCGAAATTATGCTTCCCTGTAAGCAAACCCTGACGGTTCACAACACGATGGGCAGGGATAAAAGATCCGGAACGAAAAGACTGGTTCAATGCCCATCCTACTATACGGGCCGAACGTCCCGACCCGAGGTAACGCGCAATGGCACCATAGGTTGTCACCCGCCCGTAAGGGATCTGACGCACCACCTCATAGACTCTTTCGAAAAAATCACTCTCCTTCATGGGATGGATTCTTTATGGACCGGTTTCCTTCAGGTACAAATTGCAGATAACATATCGCTTTGCCCTCTTCCAGAAACTGCTTTTCATAATAAGTTTTAATATCAAATACCATCTCTTCCAGGTTCTCTCCGTAAAGGTCCGTTGTGCTTTTTTTCAGCGGAAATTTGTTCAGCCGGACAACATCCAGGGTATAACGGTACAAGTCCACATTATCCGTTTTCAGGTGGATGTATCCACCGGGGACCAGAATATTTCTGTACATTTCCAGAAACCGGGGATGGGTCAGCCTTTTCTTTTCCCGTCTCCTGCCAGGTTGAGGATCCGGAAAGGTCAGCCATATTTCCGAGACCTCTCCCTGATCAAAAAAAGATGACAGGAACTCGATCCGTGAACGCAGAAAAGCTACATTCTTTAGATTTTTATCCCGGGCCGTCACAGCTCCACGCCATATCCTGGCCCCTTTTATATCCATTCCGATAAAATTTTTCCCGGGGAAATGTTCAGCCAGACCAACCGTATATTCTCCTTTGCCACAGCCCAGCTCAACAACAACAGGATGATCATTGCGGAAGAAATCTTTTCCCCACCGGCCTTTTAATACATAATCTTTTTTATAGACTTCATCAAAACGGGGCTGAATCACAAAATCCATCTGCTCCATTTCAGCCCAACGGGCCAACTTATTTTTTCCCACCTTGATCGCTTTTCATACGTTCAACACGCAATCCCACATCCCGGATCCCGGACAGATCCCTGCGCATACCCTGCTCAATGTCAAAAACATATACGCCTTTATAGGGAAAACGAATATTCCGTTTATAGGGGGCCCTGATAAAATACAGATCACCAAGTCCCTTACCCAGCCATTTCCCCCGCTTGTCAGCCAGGGTAAGATTCACCGTATCGGTCAACTCATCGCCTACTGGGGAGGTCACGTGAATAAATAAATACAGATTACTGTATGGATAATCCGAATAATTACGGACATTGATATATATGGAATGGGAGGAAATCGTATCATTGACCTGTACCCTAAACCTCAGTGGCTCCCGCATTTTCCAGACATGTCCCGGGATCTCCTTGTTCTTTTCATAAACCATGCCGGCATCACAGGCGGTAATAAAAAACAATACCATTCCGGACAATAAAAGCAAAAAGGGTTTTTGCTTTACCAGACTCTTTTGCTTTCCATATTCATTAACAGGGGTCATCGCTTCCTGGCGTTTCGTTGGTTCCTGTTTTTATTTCTTCTTTTCCTTTTCTTTCTGGTATTTTTCCGGTCGAAGCGGGTCAGACTGTCCTGTCCCACAACATTTTCAAAATTCAGTGATGCACTTTCTTCCTGTATATACTTGTCCTGTAACTGATCGGGTTTTCTGCCCTCTTTATTCATTTGCTGAATTTCGATAACCCTTCCAACAGTTACCGGTACCAGATTTAATGACGAATTGGGATCGGAAGAGTACCACATCACTTTTTTGAAGATATCCGTTTTCTGGTGATAATAACTACCCTCCATCGTTTCCAGGACGATATCAGCACGGGGAAAGTTCTTCTGTGCATCCAGATAAACATCCAGTTCATAATTCAGACAACATTTCAGCTTGCCACATTGTCCGGCCAGTTTCAGTGGGTTCAGGGATAACTCCTGATATTTGGCTGCACTGGTGGAAACAGAAACAAACTTATTCATCCAGGAAGCGCAACACAACTCCCTGCCACATGAACCGATCCCCCCTATACGGCCTGCTTCCTGGCGGGCACCTATCTGCCTCATTTCAATCCTCACACGAAACTTCTCGGCCAGGACCTTGATCAACTCCCTGAAATCAACACGCTCATCAGCAATATAATAGAATATGGCTTTTGTCTTATCCCCCTGGTATTCCACATCTCCGATTTTCATGGCCAATCCAAGATCAGATGCTATTTTCCGTGCTTTGATCATGGTATCATGCTCCAGACTGATAGCTTCTTCCCATTTTTCAATATCCACCGGCTTGGCTTTCCGGTAGATTTTTTTAAACTCGGTTTTCCCCGGATCTATATGCTCACTACGCAACCTTCTCAGCGCAAGCTCTCCGGTAAGCGTGATTATGCCAATATCATGTCCCGGCGAAGCCTCCACCGCTACGATATCCCCTTTCACCAGCTTCAGTTTGTTGACATTCCTGTATATCCCCTTCCGGGTATTTTTGAAATGGACTTCCGCAAGATCATTGTCAAACACATCTGCGGGAATATCCTGCAGCCAGTTATATGATGTGAGTTTACAGCAAATATCGGAATGATAAGCATAACTGTCCTGCGCATTCAATAAACATCCCCGGCCCTCTAAAACCTTTTCTTCCATAATTCAAAAAATTAACCTGTTATGCAACCTTCACATCACAGGTGAGATATATCGTCATATAACAAAGGGAACAAATTTAATTATTTTTTCAACAGTTTGTTAATCTGTAAAGATACATCCATGAAAACCAGCTTTCCATATGCATTTCCTGATATATGATCATAAGCCTTTGACAAAAGCGTATATAAAGCATCTATATTCCCGGGATGAATAAAAGCAGAAAACTTTTTGGAGAAATCATATTCCATTTTTGTCATCCTGATTATGGATGGTTGTGCCGGCATAAGATGCAACATGAGATTCTCCCTGAGAATTTTCAATACATATTTCAGAAAAGCCTTTTGTTTCTCCCGTCCCATAGCTGCCACCTCATCTATCCAGGTTGCCAGTTCCGGCATGTTCAGAGCATAAGAAATACGCATCCAGTAAATGAACAGGGCCAAAAATTCATTCTCATCTTCTTTAGTACCGGACAGACGAAGTAATTCCTGCATATTTCCTCCGGCCCATCGTACCATCCTTTCCATTTCATCTTCAGTAAGCGAAAAATTTTTCCGCAGAAAATTTTTCAGGCTTTCATCATCGATCTTTGGTATTTTCAAAGCCTGGCATCTCGACCGGATCGTCGGCAGGATCTGATCCGGATCTATGGATACAAAAAGAAAAACAGTTTTATCCGGTGGCTCCTCGATAGATTTCAGTAATTTATTGGCAGCATTGATATGCATTTTCTCGGGGAGCCATTGTATGAGCACTTTATATTCCGATTCAAAGGATTTCAGACTGATCTTCCGGATGATCTCATCACTTTCTTCCGTATAGATCATGCCCTGTTTTTTCTCCACTCCAAGTTGCTCATACCATTGTCCCGGCCCGAAATAAGGGTTTCTCAGCACCAGCTCCCTCCATTTATCTATTTGTGAAACACTCCGCACATCCTTTGATGAAGCTCCGCTTTTTACTACCGGATAAGAAAAAAGAATATCGGGATGGATCAACTCGTCGGATTTAATACAGGAAGAGCAGGTACCACAGGAATCATTTTCCTGACGGTTCCGGCACGTGATATACTGTGCATAAGCCAAAGCCATAGCCAGGGCTGCCGATCCTTCCTCACCGTAAAAAAGTTGCGCATGACTGATCCTGTTCTCCCGAACCGTCATGATCAACCGCTCCTTTATTTCATGTAACCCGGGTATATCCTTAAAACGCATGGTTTGATTTATAATTTAACAAAAATAGATAAAAAATCCCGCCACACCACAAAAATCATTTTCCGGGATACCGTAAGTTTTTATTTTTGTATCACGATTCTGAAAGATCATTTAAAAATTATAAACATGAAAAACATAGAGAATTACAATTTTAAGGGAAAAAGGGCGCTGGTACGCGTTGATTTTAATGTGCCGCTGGACGATAATTTCAATATCACGGATGACACCCGCATCCGTGCTGCCTTGCCTACCATCAACAGAATTATAGACGGCGGAGGGATCCCCATCCTCATGTCACATCTCGGCCGGCCCAAAGATGCCTATGATGAGAAATTCTCATTGAAACATATTGTTCCGCATCTTGTAGAGTTACTGGACCGGAAAGTAACATTTGCCCCCGATTGCATTGGTCCGGAAACGGAAAAACTGGTCCGGGAAATGCATCCCGGAGATGTTCTCCTCCTTGAAAACCTCCGTTTTCATGCAGAAGAAAAAAAAGGCGATGAAGCTTTTGCCGCCCGGCTTGCCAAACTGGCAGATGTCTATGTCAACGATGCATTCGGTACGGCCCATCGCGCCCACGCATCTACCACCATTGTGGCTAAATTCTTCCCGGAGGATAAGATGTTCGGATACCTGATAGAAAATGAGCTTAAACATATGGATAAGGTACTGAATGATCCGGAACATCCTTTTACGGCAATCATGGGAGGCGCCAAAGTGTCTGATAAGATACTTATCATTGAAAATCTGCTGGAAAGAGTGGACAATCTGATCATAGGGGGAGGTATGGTTTATACTTTTATCAAAGCCCGTGGCGGAAAAATTGGCAACTCACTGGTTGAAGAGGACAAACTGAATCTGGCCATCGAATTACTGGACATCGCAAATAAAAAAAATGTAAAGGTGTACCTGCCTGTGGATAACGTGGTGGCCGATGCTTTCAGTAATGATGCCAACACCCGCATAACACCGGTCGATCAGGTACCTGACGGTTGGATGGGCCTGGATATAGGACCCGAAACCATCAAAACTCTCAGGGAAGTGATCATGAATTCCAAAACCATCCTTTGGAACGGCCCCATGGGCGTTTTTGAAATGGATAAATTTGCCGGAGGAACAAAACAGGTAGCCCTCGCCGTTGCCGATGCTACCACTGCCGGAGCTTTCAGCCTGGTAGGCGGAGGTGACTCTGTCGCTGCCGTTAATAAATATAATCTTAAGGATAAAATGGGATTCGTCTCTACCGGCGGTGGTGCTATGATGGAATATATGGAAGGTAAAGAACTGCCTGGAATAAAAGCAATCCGGGAATAAAATAACTGCCGGGGATATGCCCGGATGAGAAAGGATCATTGTCATTTTTCTACGTAGGGAACTACGTAGAAAATTTCTTATGCCTTGCAACGTCTTGTATGTTAACGAGTTATAAGACATAATAAAACCAGGTTATCGGCAGGTTGTGGTGCGGTTTTTGTTATAATATCAGGTGTAATCCAATTAAATCTTTTACCTATGAAAGCTCTTTTCCCTGCTGTACTACTCCTGGCGATACTGACAACCGGCTGCCAAAAAAAGGAAAGTGGCCCGAAGGTATCAGGCGAGATAACCATCAACTCAAAACTTTATGGCAGCGGTCCTTATTATATCATCGGATATAATTTTGCCAGAGGAGAGCTGGTAAAATCCGGTTCTGTTCCCGAGCCTGATATCACTGTCCAGGTACAGGCAAGCCCTGATAACACAAAGGTTGACTGGGCCTATCTGGGTACCAATAATTATCAGAATTCTTTTTCACTTAACGGTACTTTTAATAATCAGGCAGATGCCGAAGCTTTTTTCAACAATTACAAAACGGTACCCGATACGCTTGGTTATACCGGCCTGGCCAAAGATATCCGGCCTTACCAGGTCTGGACATTCCGGACCGAAGGCCTGAAATATGTAAAATTGCTGATCCTTAAGGTTGTGGCAGAAATAAGAGAAAATAATCCTTACGCTGAAACCACCTTCCGTTATGTATATCAGCCTGATGGCACGAATACTTTTCCAAAATAATTGACAGGTCATTAATGAAAACCCAATACGCTATTTTACAGGACCGTATAAACAGCCTGAAGAGAAAAATTTTTCGTATCTCCGGAGATAAGAGTTTCACCTCCGTTACCCTGGAAATATTCCGTTTACAGGCAACCTATAATCCGGTGTACCGGAGGTACCTGAAATTGCTGAGCATAGACCCGTCCCATATCTTTAATATAAATGATATCCCTTTTCTGCCTGTAACCTTTTTCAGGGACCTTCCGGTTACCCTCCTGCCGGAATCTTATGAAAAGATCTTCACAAGTAGTGGCACCACAGGCACCCAGCCGTCAAAACATTATATCCCTGACCTGTCATTATACCGGGAAAGCTTCACCCGTAACTTCAACCTTTTTTACGGAGATATTTCCGGATATTGTATTCTGGCTTTATTGCCTTCCTACCTCGAACGCAGCGGTTCATCCCTGGTTTATATGCTGGACCATCTGATCCGCCTTTCCGGATGCCCTGAAAGCGGGTTTTATCTTTATGATCATGACAGGCTTTTTGACACCCTTCGCAAGCTGGCCGGACAGCATAAAAAAACACTGCTTTTCGGGGTAAGCTTTGCCCTGCTTGATTTTGCAGAACAGTATGAACTGCCTCCGGAAATGGATCTGATCGTTATGGAAACGGGGGGTATGAAAGGCCGGCGAAAAGAAATGGTACGGGAAGAGCTGCATGCTATCCTGAAAAAGAAATTTCATGTACCGGCGATTCATTCCGAATACGGCATGACCGAGTTGCTTTCGCAGTCTTATTCCTCCGGCAACGGGATCTTTCATACCCCGCCCTGGATGCAGGTCGTGATCCGCGACAGTTATGATCCTTTTACCCGGACCACTACAGGACACACAGGCGGTATCAATGTCATCGATCTGGCTAACTTATGGTCCTGCCCATTCATTGAAACCCAGGATCTGGGACGTGCTTTACCGGATGGCAGCTTCACCGTAGAGGGGCGTTTTGACCATAGCGAAATGAGAGGTTGTAACCTTATGGTTCAGGACATATAACAGAGGTCGTACCTGCGCTTCCCTGCTATTTTATCCCTAATTTTTTCTTCAAATCTTTCGGGATGGCATCCTTGTGCACCATAATAGCAAGGGTTTCCAACCGCACATAAGGCTCTGACATAAATAAATATCCGCCATAATCATTGCTTTTTTGCCCCCAGGAATTCTTGGTCAGATAATACAAGGTCCCGTTCTCATCCTTACCGGTTCCGACAAGATGCATAAGATGATCATCGGTGGTGGCATAATCATTAAAATCTCTCTGACGCATGGCCTGCGTAACATGCAACTGTTTCACCGGGTGTTTGAAAACCGAGTCAAGTTCAGCTTTTTTCATTTTGCTCCAGGCTTCTTCCGGAAGTATGGCCAGTCCGTTCTTATGGGAAAATCCCTTTTCACTTACATCTCCGTCCCAGGCAACCGAATAACCCTTGGCCAGGGCATGATTTATAACTTCCATTAGTTCATCGATCGGAAGATTGTAATACAAGTCATGGGTCCAGTTATCAGGCACCTCCAGGCCAAACCGTGTATAAAAAGGATGATGTGTATAAGAAGTGAGTTCCACATAGTCGTCCGGATTAAAATGAAAATGATCCCGGAAAGTTTCCGG
>WFSC01000033.1 GCA_015486185.1 Bacteroidales bacterium
GAAATCGCCAATCTTTTTCTGATAGACAATCATACCCTTTTCATTCGGCTTTCCAAAGCCTGCAATCCGGTAATTGCCGTAGATCCATCTCTCTATCAGGTCAATCACGGGGTTGGCCATCCTTATTCCGTCACGACTCATGCGCCCGGTTTTTCCACACTCACATTAAATTTCAATAAAACTTTTAAGCCCGGCATGATCTATGATCTTTTATTATCTGACAAGCTTACCGATTGTTCCGGGAATACCGTTCTGGCCACTACACATTTTCAATTTGCAGAAACCGTCTGTCCGGACAGTCTGGATCTGGTCATCAATGAGATCCTGTACAATCCTTCTCCGGGCGGTTCTGATTTCGTAGAGATCTTCAACCGTTCCGACAAAGTCATCGACCTCCATACCATTTTGTTGGCATCCCGTGATGATGATTTCAGGCTGTTTGATATTTCACCGGTAGGCGATGAACCACTCCTGTTTTTCCCAAAGCATTACAAGGTCTTCACCCTGGCACCCGTCTGGCTGGCAGATCACTATTTTACTTCCTCACCACAGACATTCATTGAGATGAAGAGGATGCCTCCCCTGCCGGATGACCGGGGCAGCATAGTTTTTCTGGATACTGCCATGCATGTATTGGATGAGTTTCATTACACGGATGATATGCAGTTCCCCCTGCTGCAAAGCACCGAAGGAGTTACCCTGGAGAGGATCCACTTCAGCAGCCCTACACAGGACGCGCTCAACTGGCATTCGGCCTCTACTGATGAAGGATATGGTACACCGGGGATACAAAACTCGCAATACAGCGACGACCCTCCCGGCTCAACGAGGATTACCACAGAACCGGATATTATCTCACCGGACAATGATGGTTATCATGATGCCCTGCACATCCATTATTCATTTGATAAGCCCGGTAATGTAGCTACTATAATCATTTATGATGCCAACGGCAGGATCGTCCGTACCCTGGCCAATAATTTTTTGCTCGGCAAGCACGGAGAGATCACCTGGGACGGGCTCGATGACGAAAAGAAAATGCCACCCAAAGGTATCTATCTGATCTATGTAGAGGTATTCAACCTGAAGGGGAAAGTGCACGGGTATAAAAGGACCTGTGTACTGGCAGGACGCAGGGAATAATCAGTTTTTTCTTTCCGGGATACGCCAGGCAAAAAGAATGGCAGGCAGGGCAAACAAGGCAGAAAACCAATAAGTAGGTTCCAGACCCACCTTATCTCCCAGAAAACCAACCACCAACACCATCAGCGATCCGATGACAAAGGAGATGGTCATATAGATGCTATTGAGAAAAAGCAGGTTCTCCGAGTCCAGTTCCTGTACGACAGCCAGCATCACGGAAGTGGAAGATATCAGAAAAAAACCGATCAGCCCGAGCAATATCAGTGCAACCGGACCGGACACCTGCATAAATACAAGCATTAGCAAAGGAGCCGTAGTAGTAATTATCAGAAGGGTTTTCCTGCGGCCTATCTTATCAGAAATGGTTCCGGAATAATAGGTGCCGGCAGCGCCTGACAGTTGCAATACGGATAAGGATATTCCGGCCATCCACAGGGATTCGCCGTGCCGTGTCAGGTAAACAGGCAGATACAATGTCAGCGCTGCTTTCATGGCGCCCCGGAAGAAAGCAATACCGGACAGATTAACAAACATGGCCGTATGTTGCTTCAGCACCTTGCCATAGGGTGTTTCCCCTCTTCTTTTTACGTATTTTTTCTCAACGGGAACATCTTTCAGTTTCACATACAACACCACTGAGGCCAGTAATCCGAAAGGGATCAGCTTATAGGAGCCCTGCAATCCCATCAGGTTCACAGCACCGACAATAACCAGGGGGCCGAGGGTCCTGGCCAGTTCGCCGCCCAGCATAAACCAGCTCATACCCTTCCCTACCCGGTTCCCCGAAAAACTGCGGATCATCACCGGAGCAGGGACATGAAAAAACGTGGAACTGGCCCCGGCTACCAGCAACAGTACCGCCAGAAAAATATAGCCCGGTGCAACCCCAAGCAGACTCATTGCTATAGTGGTCACGGCAGGAGCAATGATCACAAAATAATGGCTTTTTACCTTCTCGGCCAGTATCCCTACAAAAGGATTGAAAAGGGCAGGGAGACGCTGATAAATGGAAAGAGAACCGGCCAGCGAATAGGATAGCGAAAGTTTATCGATCAATAAGGGAAGCAGCGGGGCCAGAAAGGAAGAATAGATATCATGGACCAGATGAGCAAAAGAAATGGATATAACCTGTCCTTTACGGAAGCCCTTATCTGTCATATGTTCATTTGTTTATGACAATCTCTCGATCATGGTTTTCATGATCAGGGTCATCTTTTTTTCCGCCCGGCCTGCTACTTCCTGCACGGCCTCGTGGGTAATTTTCACTATTTTCCCCGGTACGCCGAGATCAGTGATAATGGATATGGCAAAACACGGGATCCCCATCTGATGGGCTGCGATAACCTCGGGGACAGTGGACATCCCTACTGTATCCGCCCCGATCGCCCTGAAATATTTATATTCGGCAGGTGTTTCGTAGGTTGGGCCGGTAGTGGCAGCATAGACCCCTTTCTTTACTTCAAATCCTTTTTCACCTGCAATAGTTTCTGCCAGATCAATAAGGTCAGGTGAGTAGGCATGGCCCATATCCGGAAAACGCGGACCAAAATCCGGATGATGCGCTCCGATCAGCGGATTGGGCAAAAGATTAATATGGTCGCTTATGATCATCAGGTCACCTACTTCAAAGTCAGGGTTCACCCCTCCGCTGGCATTCGAAAGGAAAAGGTAGCGGATGCCCAGGAACTTCATGATCCGTACCGGGAAAATGATCTGTTGCATGGAATACCCTTCGTAATAATGAAAACGTCCTTTCATGGCCATCACCTGTTTTCCTCCCAGCACTCCGAAAATAAGCTTACCGTCATGTCCTTCCACAGTGGATACCGGAAACCCGGGAATATCGCGGTAAGATAACTCACCATCCACCCGGATTTCTTCAGCCAGTCCTCCCAATCCTGTGCCGAGGACGATGCCAACTTCAGGGGAAGAAGTGATTTTACTTCTGATGTATTCCGTGGTTTTTTTGATGGTCTCTAACATACTTGATAATTTGGTTCTCAAAATCTTCTTTTTCTGACATCTGCAATACAGCCACTTCTATTGGAAAATAATACCAACTTTCAGCATATGGCGGGTCAAAGGTACAAAATCCGGCCAACCTCACGGCATCTTTTTCAGTAGTAAAGATCATCTTGTTCTCTGCCTTCATCTCCCGGAATATTTTTCCGATCTTTTCAATATCTTTTTCCCGAAAGCGGTAATGATCCGGAAAATCAAGAAGTCTGACATTCCGGCCCAGACTTTTCAGATAGCTGATATAGGGATCCGGATTGGCAATTCCGGTAACAGCCAATATATCTGTATTTTTATCGATAACGATCTCTTCTCCGGTTTGTTTTACTTCCTTACAGGTAAAGACAGGGAGCGGCTTCCCGTAAATGATCCTGGTAAAATAAACCCGCTGGTAGGGAAAGGGATTAAAATGTTTGACACGGATCCTTTCCTCTATCGGTTTAAGGGTTTCGGGACATTTGGTAAACAGGACCATATCGGCTCTTTTTTTCTCATGCCGGCTTTCCCGCATACGGCCTGCCGGCAGGTACCATTCTTTTGACAGGGGCAAATCATAATCAATAAGGAGAATGGAGAGGCCCGGTTTGACTGAGCGGTGCTGAAAAGCATCATCCATGATAACCACCTCAATATCCTCCATTTCCTCTTCGATCTTTTTCAGAGCACGTTCTCTGTTGCCATCCACAATCACGCGGACGTCAGAAAATTTCCGGTATATCTGAAAAGACTCATCTCCCAGATCATCCACTGTTGACTCCGGGCCAGCCGCCAAAAAGCCTTTTGATCTGCGTTTGTATCCCCTGCTTAATACAGCCACCCGGTAATCCCGGCTGAGCAACCGTATCAGATATTCCACATGAGGTGTTTTCCCTGACCCTCCCACTGTAATATTCCCGACAGATATGACGGGTATGTCAAATTCGTGGGTTGTCAGTACACCCAGATCATAAAGTTTGTTTCTTATTCCTGCGATCAGGCCATAAAGAAGGGCCAGGGGAGATAATACATACCGCCAGAACGAAGGTAACGGATATTTCATTGGACAGGTTTTATGTGTCGAAAATACAAAAACAAACCGGAAGCTCAATGAGGAATTATCGACCGGCCGTACTTCAACCTCCCCAGTCCTTCCGTACAGTTCCGGCACATCGCTATTTCAGTGCGTCGCTTCAGGACTTGCTGTCTGAATTCATTAAACCGGACAGAATGCCAGATATCACGGAAAGGAACTTCAGTCACCTGCCCCATGATATAATCGGCATTTTTGTCATAACAGCAGGGAACCACTTTCCCGTCCCGGGTTATAACTCCCGTATTCCACAACCGCGGACATCTGTTTTTCAAACTGTATTTCATCTCATAATGTCCTTC
>WFSC01000034.1 GCA_015486185.1 Bacteroidales bacterium
ACCCCAGAACCCTTAGTGTTGTTTTAAAAAAATTTTTAGATTTCTTTGCTCTGAACATAATTACCGCCTCATATTCTATATCCCGAATTAACACACGGCAAAGGAACAGAACCTGCTATCCATGTACAATCCGCAATAGTCCATGGCTGTAAAATTCTTTGATTATTTGAGGCTGATATGGATGTTCTCATACAGCCTCACAATAAACAAAGAAAGTCCAACCTCGGTTTGGCCAAGGATTATAGGATTCTATTATAAAACTTACCTTGAAGGATAAGCCATCTTAAGGTTATCCACCTTAAAGTAATCCGGGGTCAGGCCGGTATTGTACTTTGGATCAGTTACACAGTATCCGGTACTGTGTATCTTCTGTACATCACAGTGATTCATGACTACCGGACAGAATATTCCATTTTTCCCCGGCGCATACTGAAAAAAGCTGAAAAGATAGAGTTTCCCTTCCTTGTCGTACCATTCGCTACAATAGGGCATCCAGGTCTTTGCATCAACATAAAATGTAATTTTTGAAAATGGAAAATCAGGGTCCTTTGGTGTCATTTCATCTATATATACCTGCACTTTCTGATAGTAATCATTGGGACCGGCTAAATGTTTACCTTCTATCCATACACCTTTAGGATCACCGTTATGTACGAACAGCATCTCTTTTTTGCCGATAAGCTTACAATTGTATTTAGTGGGGTTGCCGTTGAAGACATCAAAATTTTCCCACATAAGATCCTGACCGCCTGGAAGCCTGTCAGTCCTCTGAGCTGCTGAAAGACGGCGTACTCTCCTCAGCGCCGGAAGATACAGCCAGAATGAATCTTCCTTGTTGGGATCGTTATGCTGGGTGATCACCGACAAAGTTCCCCGCATCTCGTAAGGATGAGCATTGGCGTATACATCGATACGCACTTCATTATTTGGGTTTGGTTCATAAAGTGGCTTTGGTGATACATCCAGCCTTCCGTCAAAATACATCAGGTTGCCGTCAGAAGTCTGATAGCGTACCTGACCGCTGCGGTCGGTGATAATAGTTACCGTGGAAAGTATACGGTCATCCTCACTAAAATGTTTTTTAAAGTTCCATAACACTTCAAGTCCGGTTTTAGGGTTCGGAAAGGGAACTCCGGCTTTGTAATTTCGAATCCATCCTGATTTGTCAATCGTTGCAGTTCCTTTATATTTTTCTGTAGCTTTTACAAAACGTTTCCATAAATAACCGCTGTTTTTTCTATAGGCTGTAACATTAATCCTCCTTGGCCCCCAGATTTTTGGATTTTTCAAAACCCTGTAAATAGAAGGGGGTATCAAGTCTTTGATCTTATCAACATCCTCTGCTTCCCAGCCATAGGCTTTGATCACATCCTGATCAAACAGAGCTTTATCATACTGCATGTTGCCGGGTTTCCATTTGGAATATGTATCTTTCCATGGATAATGCCATCCTGTTCCATTAATGGGTTCCCGCATTTCAGCATTTCCGGACGAGACAAATCCCAGAGTCACAATACAGCATACCAAAAGTATAAACCATTTTTTCATAATTATTTCCTCCACAATAAGATTTAACTGAATTAGAAGCTAAAAGTATACTTAAAACAAGCCTTTAAATGATCATTAAAAACTCCATTTAGCCTTTAAATACAACTGATCGTTTTGTTTTACCGGACCAAAATAGAGTCCCGACTGGTTGTTATTCCCCCATATTGTCACAATTCCGGCAGTAACACTGAAGGTAAAAGTAGGCTTGTACGTGATGCTGCCGTCAAAAAACCCGCTGTCTGACGTAAAAAAGTGTACTCCGAGCAATTGAGGGATTATTTTTCCTTCATAATATTCAGTATTGATCAAAAGAGAACCGATCGTCTGCCATGTTTTAGCATCATTATCCCCTAAGAATGTGAGGTATTTGTCTGAATCGAGATTCAATATCCATTTATTGAACCACTGGCCACTGAAATAAAAAGATTTAGTCTTATTAAGTGCGGGAATCATTATGTTTTTGTCAAAACCCAGCATCATGGCAAATGTATCACTTTCTTCATATTCAGAAACAGGTGCAAATTTTTTGCCATCATTTGACCCGAGGTTTGTACCGTACGGCTGGTTAATTACATAGGCTGCCTCTCCGCGAAAAACCGTTTCAAGTGATGAACAATACATGTTAAATGTACCGCCAATATTCATGATATGAGGATATTCATATTTAAATGGATAATTTACAGGATCCAAAGCCGCACCCGGATCAAGAAGTGTTACTCCAATCTGATCTCTTTGATAATACCCGAAAAGCGTAGTTTTCCACTCACCAAATGTTCCCTTTAATCTAATGCCTCCCTGCCCGTTCCCAAGATCATTGCTCGGCAGGTCATGCCGCATTTGATTGAAGATTGTCGTTCCCACAAAATCAGGCATACCAAAGCCGCCGCTGTACAGTGACCAGTTGGCGCCCGGGGCTGCATACTGGTGGGGTCTGAAGTCAGCAGGGACCCATACTATCTCAAAACCAAGATCGTGTTTTGACTGTGGTGCATTGTAAACAACGTCCAGCATGTATAGGGGAATACGAATTTCTTCCCAGGCAGGAAATGACCAGTCCCAGCTTAAATCCAGGGGGTTTATCACATCAGCAAGCCGCATGGCATCTGCCTCACCCCAGGCAATCTGCTGTCTTCCGGCTTTTATAATAAAATCAC
>WFSC01000035.1 GCA_015486185.1 Bacteroidales bacterium
GCTTAAAGCGGCTGATGTGGAAAGATTGGAAAAGGAGGGTGAAATTGATATCATCGGAACACCTTCAAAGGTCTGGCTGGGCGTCCCCCTGAAAGTTGACCGGGAGATCATCGGCATCATCAGTGTTCAGGACTATAACGATGAAAATGCACTGACCCGTCATGACCTGAATATTCTTAAAATCATATCAAACCAGATAGCACTGGCCATTAATCATATCAGGGCTCACGAGATGTTACGGATTGCCAAGGAAAAAGCAGAGGAAAATGCCATGTTCAAAGAACAATTCCTCTCCAACATGAGCCATGAGATACGTACCCCCCTGAATGCCATCATCGGTATGTCCCGCCTGCTTTCAGGAACAGACCCCACCGATGCACAAAAAGAGTATATAAAAGCCCTGAAGATCTCAGGAGAGAACCTGTTACGCCTGATCAATGATATATTGGATTTCAGCAAACTGGAGGCCGGCAAGATGGTCACCGAAAGCATTGAATTCGATCCGGTAGAACAAATCAAAGGACTGGCACAAACCTTTACCTTTAGTGTACAGGAAAAAGGTCTGGCACTGAATCTTGACCTGGACCCCCAGCTACCCCAAAAAGTTATTGGAGATCCTACCAGGATCAACCAGATCCTGACTAATCTTATCGGCAATGCGATCAAATTCACCCAGAAAGGATCCATTACGATCAGTGCAAAACGTTTGAAAGAAGATGACAAGATCATTCAAATAAAATATTCCGTTGCCGATACAGGCATCGGGATACCCTCCGATAAGCTTTCAACAATTTTTGACAGCTTTACCCAGGCAGAGAAATCTACCACCCGTAAATTTGGCGGGACCGGCCTTGGCCTGGCCATCAGCAAAAAAATAGCAGGGTTATTAGGTACTGATATCCACGTAGAAAGTACTGTCGGGAAAGGGACCACTTTTACATTTATTCTTACGCTGCAAAAGGCCGATAAACCAAAGACAAAAGAATTAACCATCGATTTTCAACCGGATATGCTAAAAGGAAAAAGAGCGCTCATCGCCGAAGACAATATGCTGAACCGGATAGTAGCAAAACAAAGCATGATGGAATGGGGTATTACCGTAGATGAAGCAGAAGACGGGAAAGAAGCTGTCGAAAAAGTCAAACAGCAGGATTATGACATCATACTGATGGATCTGCAAATGCCTGTACTGGATGGCTATGAAGCTACCCGTATCATCCGGCATATGGCTGACAAGAAAAAAAGCCGGATTCCCATTGTCGCGTTAACAGCATCGGCACTTCTGGATGTCAGGACACAGGTATTCGAGTATGGCATGAATGATGTTTTAATGAAACCTTTCAGGCCATCCGACCTGCAAAAGATGATCTTTCGTCTTATCACCAAGGGTAATAATACCGAACCTGCCCGCTAGTATCCGCAATATTTTTGCAACCAGGGTATTGCTTCTTTTTTACCGTAATGGAGAGCCTGCCGTAAATCAAAACAGGCATTCTTTGTATCTCCCATCTTAAGATAAGCCTGTGCCCTGCTGTAATAGATATCGCCATTTGTCGGATCAAGGTCCAGTGCCATAGCATAATCGTCCACCGCATAGCGATAGGTGTGCACCTTTACATACATATCACCACGGGCTACAAAATGCAAAGGTTGCGACGGATCCTTTTCCACCACCTCGGAGAGATACTTCAGGGCTTCCCTGTAATGTCCGGTCTTTCCGGCAATTTCACCTGCGCGAAACCGGGCTTCCACATCACCAGGGAAATATTCCATATATTTCTGCAGGGGCTTTATGGCTTCATCATAGCGTCCCGCTGCCGCCCAGGCATCCGCACTTTTTAACAACAAAAGAAACCGTCCCGGTTCAGCACGATACAATCTTTGCATATAACCAGCTTCTTCTTCATATTTTCCGGTCTTTACAGCCAATCGGACGGCAGTGTACAACACCACCGTATCATCAGGACGAAGGGATAATGCTTTCTTTATATCCTGTCCGGCTTTTTTTTCATCCCCTGCCTGAAGATATATCCTCGCACGTAATGCCCATAATGTAGCATCATCATTATATTGGGACAATTGTTCGTTTATTTTCTTGAGGGCAGGAGGTAATATTCCCCGGGAAATATCATACCGAATACCGGCAACCGTTTTCTCCCGTTGCGAATACCAGTCTTTCTTCCATAAAGACCGCCATGCCGGCGTATTTTCCAGGGGTTGCAATAGCGTATCCAACCTGATCTCCGATTCCGGCCGCCGGTAAACCGATTTCAGATGTTCCTCCAGGGCCCTTATGGCCTTTTCCTTTTCATTTTCTTGTGTATAGGTCCGGGCAATCCATAAAGAGGCCAGACCCGGTTTGTGTTGTTCCACCTCATAGAAATCTTCCAGAGCTCTTGTGTATTCCCCC
>WFSC01000036.1 GCA_015486185.1 Bacteroidales bacterium
AAATTGCTCGAACCGGTCATAAAACATATGGAGGTGCTTGCCGAAGCCATGCAACGGGTCAAAGAATGTAAAACTACCATGCAGGAAGTCAATAAAATGATCCCGAAGAAGAAAAACAAAAATATCAAAAACCTGAAACAGGTAAGCAAGGTGACAGCCGATTCGTTGAAGGCTATCTCCTCGATCCTTTTCCCCAAAGAAAATGTGCAGGGTATCTATCGCAATCCCAAAGTGGTTACATCCAGACTCAGAGGGTTGTATTCACTGGTTTATGAAATTGAACCTTTCAATGCTACCCAGAAACTGGTATTGAAACAAACGGATGAGTTGATCAGTAAAACGATGGAACGTATTAACAGGTTCTTTGATCAGCAATGGAAACCTTACCGTGAAGCAGCAGAAAAGGCCGGCCTGACGCCTTTTAAGGATTATAAACCGTTAGAGCTGTAGGTTTTGATGGATATTCAATGCGAAAAAACGCCACGAGGATCGTGGCGTTTTTTCGTATTAGGTGCCTTGTTTAATAATATAGCCGGGAGCCGGTTTTTAATGATTTTTTATTATCAAAAACAAAAGGCTTGAGTGTGGCTTTGAAATATCCGGTCAACTGATGGTTTTCCTCGGAAGTTACATCAAAAGAAAATTCATATCGATTATTTCCCAGGTTTTTAACCGTTATGTTACCTTTTTTAAAATCAACTTCTGTTCCTACATTGTCATTGTCTCCGGTATCGCTGTAATTCATAACGGCTGTACCAAAATCCCATGTTTTATCAGCAGGCAGATCAAAAGACTTTGAGGAAGAAACAGCTCCCGTGTAAGTTCCGTCTTCCAGACCATCTTTTGAAAGGCCTATCATGTTAAATATAATTCCATTTCCCCTGCCTGAGATTGAGTCTATAGCCGAAGGATTGCCTGTTTCCCAGACAACAGTGAAACCATCTGACAGAAGAAGTACCGTATGCTCATATAAACTGTCGAATATTTGATAGGATGAAATAAACCCCTGTGATAATGCATAGGTAGTATCCTGATATACAAAATGATTATCCGGGTTTGATTCTTTTTTACCGCATCCGGTTGAAAATAGTAGTCCTGCTGCCACAACAGCTAAAACCACATTAAAAATATTTTTTCTTTTCATAATTCTTTTCTTAAAAGGTTAAATTAAAATGATAAAATAAGATTTTACGGAGAGTATAATTTACTTATGTTAACGAAAGAAAACAGTAAATGTTACGGCCAACACTATATGAACCGGATAATCCCACAATTATGTGCCATCTTATTATTGAGAGTGGTAACCTCAATTTTATAGGGCTTAAAAGTTGCCTTAAAATATCCTGTAAGTTTTTTGTTTTCTTTTGACGTGATATCAAAGGTGAATTCATATTTATTATTTCCCAGATTCTTAACCTTGATCGTTCCACCGGTCAACAATATTTTTCGACCGAATTCCTGGTCATTGATCTCAGTATAATTAATTAAGGTCACACCATACAGCCAGGTAAACGGAACCGGCAGGTCATAGTTTTTTTTAAGGGATACGGCTGCTTCATAGGTGCCGTCTTCAATCCCGTCTTTGGATTTTCCTGCCAGATTAAATACCAGGGCTTCCCCTTGTCCTGTAATGGAATCAATTACCATAGGATTATCTGCTTTCCACACAACGTTGAAATCGCTGGAAAGCATGCCAACGGAATAAACATAAAAACTATCAAGGATATTTTCTGTAGCAAGGAGACCCTGTGACAACGAATAGGTCGTATCATTATATACAAAATGATTTCCGGGTGTGGATTCTTTCTTTCCGCAACCGGTTGTGAAAAATATTCCGGCCAGCATGAAGGCTGCCATACCGGTTATAAATATTTTGTTTTTCATTGTAAGGGTGTTTGATTCATAAAAATAAAAATCTCAACAGGTAAAAAACATATTTGTTATACTAACGGGTGAAAGTGAAAATAGTTTCAGAACGATCAAAAAACAATCTGTTTTTTGATATCTGATCTGTTTCCCGTACGATTTGGATTATCAGGGACCCCGGTTTATTTAACCGTGGTTGTGTCATGTTTAACCTCCAGCAGATTAACATAAATTGCCAGAGGGACATAATTATGGTAAGCCAGTTTGGATGGGATAACAAGGGTAGCAGTTCCGCCTTCCTTCATATAGCTTACCCCTTCATCAACACCGGCGATCGCCTGCGTGCTTCCCAGAACAAAGGTAAATGGCACATAATTATACTGTGGATTCCAGAGATCAGGATATTTCCTGGCAACACTATCAATGTTTGTATCCAGGATCAGGCCGTTTAAATTATAGGTGATATAATTGATACTGACCGTGTCTCCTTTTACCGGCTGCAAACCGGTTCCCGCTTTTTCTTCAATGTAATACAGGCCACTGGCAGTAGGCTCCACCGTAATGTCGTTGGCCCTGAGAAAATCCTGAATGCTTTGTTCTTCACGCTTTTCGTAATCTACTGTTTTCAGGCATTGCTGATTTAAGATCCCCATTAGAAGGATTACAATAACTATTCCCGCTTTTTTCATCGTCGTAATGTTTGATTTTGCAAAAGTAATACAAAATCCCTGCCATAATATTATTTTATATCCATAATTTCCATATCATAGACAATTACGGAACGGGGAGGTATTTTATTGTGGTCGCCCGGTATGCCATAAGCAAGAAGCGGAGGGAGTATAAAGCGGGCTTTATCGTGAAGTCTGAGCATTAGTATTCCCTGTTCCAGTCCTGCCGGAACCCCTCCGTGGCCGGCAATAAATGTTTTAGGTCCTGAATTATCAGAGGTATAACAAACCGTTCCGTCCAGTAAACTGACGGTATAACGGATGGTTACCGTTTTCCCGGAAGTCACCTTTGGTCCGTTACCGTGGTAATAGATCTCATACCAAAGGCCGGTACCTGTTTCCTGCATGTGCCAGCCGTGACGTTTGATATATTGCCGGATCCTTTCCTTGTCTTTTTCAACCAGATATTGATTGGTATGGATCAGCGTTTCTTCCGTTACCTGCCGGTGGGGGTGGGTATTTCCTTTTTTCTGATGCCCCGGGGAACAGGAGGTAAGTAAAAAAAGCAGGATGATACCCTGCAGGTAAAATAAAAATTTATATTTCGTCGGCAAATTCATGAACCAGCTTTTCAAAACGTTTAAGTGTATTTTCCATGGTTTCATTCCATTCACCGCCGGCCGCGTTCAGATGGCCGCCGCCATTAAAATAGGCGGCAGAAAAGCGGTTTACGGCAAAGTTCCCTTTACTGCGGAAAGAGATCTTTATACGTTTGTCCTGCTCAATGAACAAAGCTGAAAAACGGATGCCCTTTATCGACATGGGCAGGTTAACAAATCCTTCCGTGTCTCCGATAACATAATGATAATTTTTTAACTCTTCCCGTGTCAGCCAGATATATCCGGTATGCAACTCCGGGAGGATGACCATTTTTTTATCCAGTGCATAACCCATGAGTCGCATCCTGTGTTCACTGTAATTATCATAGATGCGGGTATAAATTTCATCATTGTCTATTCCGGATTTCATCAATAGGGAAACAACCTCCCAGGTATCCGGATTGGAAGCATTATACCGAAAACATCCGGTGTCTGTCATAATCCCGGCAAACAGGTTGATGGCAACGGGCCGGGTGATCTTTTTCCCGCTATTCAGACTTTCGATAATTTTAAATAATAGCTCGGCAGTGGAACTGACCGTTGTGTAAGAGAAGATCAGATCGGCAGGGATCACAGGCGCCGGATGATGATCTATCATCACCTGCGCTGCTTTTCTGTTGTTTTGTACATATCCGGAAAGCTGATCCAGACGATTGATCTCATTGAAGTCCATATAGAAAATCAGATCTGCTCCGGCAATGAGACTTATTGCTTCGTCAGGATTGTTTTTACCTGTAACAATATTGTCAGCTCCGGGTAGCCATTGCAGGAAATCAGGGATGTTGTTGGGAATGATCACCCAGGCATCTTTCCCCTGTTCCCGGAGAAAAAGATACAGGGCCAGACAGGAGCCGACACTGTCCCCGTCAGGATTGACATGACTTAAGATGATCGTTTTTGTTGCCTGCTTTATATATTTCTGTAATCTCGATATGTCTTTTTGTGGTAGTGTATTCAAAATGGAAAATTTAGATTCAGTAAGATAAAGGGACGTTTATGAAGAAACCATATTCAGTTTGCAAAGATAGTAAATAAGCAATGTTTTTTTATTTTTCCCGGATACATTTGAAAATGTTCCTATCTTTGCGCCATTCAAAATTAACAGTTATGAGTGGCAATATTACTTTCTCAATGATCAAGCCCTATGCGGTAAAAGATAATCATATTGGTCCGATCCTCTCGATGATCGGGGAAGCGGGCTTTCGCATTGCAGCACTGAAAATGACCATCCTGACACAGGAACAGGCGGAAAGGTTTTATAGTATCCACAGGAGCAAACCCTTTTTTAATGACCTGGTTGAATTTATTACTTCTGGTCCGGTGGTGGCTATGTTGCTGGAGAAAGAAAATGCAGTGGAAGATTTCCGTGAATTGATCGGGAGTACGGATCCTTCCAGGGCAAAAGACGGGACAATCCGGAAAAAATATGCCAGGTCGTTGCAAGCCAATGCAATACATGGATCCGACAGCGATGAGAATGCCATTATTGAGAGTGATTTCTTTTTCAGCCGGATGGAAAGATTTTAGGAAAACTGATCGATCAACGTTCAACGTTCAACGATTAACGTTCACCGTTCTTCAGTTTATATCTTATCCCCTGATTTGTAAATAGCGGCTCCAGGAGGTTCCAGGATAAAAAATTGACCAGTATGTTTTCAGCCGAGGCAGGAGAGATATGGGCAATCTTCCGGAAATGGTTCATACTGATGTATTCATTGCCTGACAGGTAATGCATCAGTATGCGCTCAGGCCTTGAATACTTAACCCATGTCCCTCTTTTTCTTGTTTTCCTTTGCCATGTTCGTACCAGTACGCGATTGGCAATAAAATTCTGATCATTTACACGTACGTAGGCATGCCACTTGCCATGATCATCCGGAGCAAGGTAAGGCCGGTCGGGAGAAGATGGGACAAAAACTTCCAGAACCGTTTTTTTATCAATTTCGTGGATCGTGGTGGTGAATTTAACTTCCGGCTTGCAGAAAGTAATGGCCGCCGTCTCGATCATATAGATCTCTTCATCCGACCGGATACCGGCAATACGCCCGTTGTCTTTTACACCGATCAGTAAACGTCCTCCGTCGGTATTGGAAAAAGCCACCAGGGTACGTGCTATTTTACGGCTATCGGTAATGGCATACTTGAAATCCAGTTGCTGGTGCTCACCCTCCCTGATCAAGTCCCTTATATACCGGTTTGTTTCCATATTATCTAAGGATCAGGATATTACAAAGAATGACTTACTCCTGGTAAAGATACTATATAAATATAAAAAATATTTATATCGGGATATCCATTTCTTTAATATGGTTTTATCTTACCTTGCAGTTGTAAGGTGTAGATGGAAACCTTATTGAAACAGACCGGTAAATAATTGTTTCGCCTTTTCCCAGTTTTCCCTGTTAATGCAATACCTGACCTTTGGTGTGCAGACCTCTCCCTTGATAAGTCCTGCATTCTTCAGCTCTTTCAGATGCTGGGATACTGTAGATTGCGCTAATGGCAAGACATCTACTATTTCACCGGTATAACAATAATCCAGATCCAGTAATTGTTCTATTATTTTGATACGGGCCGGGTGTCCCAGTGCTTTGGCAAACCTGGCCAAAGCTTCGGCCTCCGGGGTATATTCGATTTCTGTTATTGTCTTTTCCATGGTTTAACCGGTTTAAATAATAGCAAATATACAATAACTCTCATTGTATTATCACAAGGGATTTTTTTTTGAATCAATACTGTCCGTACGATAAAAAATAACGTCGATAATATTATTACAAATCCCGGATACCCGTGACTGTAAAATATTGAAATAAAAAGAAGTGGGAGGTTCATTGCTTATGATATAATACGGTTGAAGGGATCTCCTGGTTGGGGAGGCCGGGGCCCTGCCAGGAAACCACGAGTTTTTTGGCCAGCCCCATCTGAAAGTATTTAACCAGAATGGGATGCCATCCTTTTCCCAGCCAGATCTTCTTGTCCTGCTTAAAGGAACGATGTCCTCCGTCATTATTGATGATCTCTTTCCCATTGATATACAAAATAGCCCCGTCGTTGACCATTAAAGAGAAGGTATAAACCCCGGTAGCAGGCACTTTCAGATATCCTTTGAACCAACAGCCAAAAGGTCTTTGATCTTTTACCGCATCGATGTTAAAGGTGCCGGTGACAGTACGTTCAGTAACCGGATATTCCATCACCCGGGCGGCATTTTCTACCGGTTGATCCACAAAATAATACGTTATTCCGGGTTTCAAACCCTTTACCTTTACAGCATTAAGTTTTTCTACCGGATAAAAATGAACCGTACGGGGATATCCGGGCAGGACATCTTCGGCAAAATTATTGACACGAAGGACCGACTTTGTATCAATCGTGAAAGCTTTGGTGTATAAGATGGAGTTTACTGTCGGTTTTGTGCCATCCAGCGTATAATATATCCTGGCTGCCGGATCGTCCGATGAAACAGATACCGGCATACTCCTGTCAAAATAGATGTCCTGGAAATGTGGAGTGGGAGAGGTGAGCCAGTGAAACTTTTGTTCCGGAGAATAAGGCCGTTCTTCCGGCTTTATGCCCCATGACCGGTTGGGCTTACTGCCCATTTCAAAGATCAGGGTGCCACCCTTCATGATGTCTTTGTGTTTGAGAAATGTCTTGTCCCAGGCATGGCCGTTTAATGTGGCAGATCGAATGAACATCCTTTCTGTTCCGTTGTTTTTGGCAATGATCCTGAATTTTTCCCCATTCTCCAGGTTGATCGTTACCTTGCTGAACAGGGGACTGCCGATCACATAATAATCCAGTCCGGGAGTCACAGCATAGATACCCATGGCACTCATGACATACCAGGCTGACATCTGACCGCAATCTTCATTTCCTGCGATACCGTTTTGTTTCGTAGAATAGAGGGACGTGAGTATCTTTCTGACCATAGCCTGGGTTTTCCAGGGGGCCCCTGCATAATCATACAGATAGGCCATGTGATGACTGGGCTCGTTGCCGTGGGCATATTGTCCGATTAGTCCCGTAACATCCCGGATATTGATCTTTGAAAGATCGGCCTTTTTGGTAAAACAGGTATCCAGCCATTGTTCAAACGATTTGTTACCTCCCATAAGCCTGATCAGTTCCCTGATATTCTGAGGTACAAAAGTAGAGTATTGCCAGGCATTGGCCTCCGTATAATGACTTACGGTCGCCATGGGATCAAACGGGGAGACAAATGCAAAATTCCGTTTTCTTCCGCGCATAAAATGGACTGTGGTGTCAAAAAGGTTTTTATAGAACTCCCCCCTTTGACCGTAATAAATCATGGCCGAATCATCATTGAAGTCTTTTGCCAATCTGGTAATACACCAGTCATCATAACTGTATTCCAATGTGCGCGATACCGACTGGCCTTTCAGATCACAGGGGATAAAACCGTAATCGAGATAAAGCCGTTTTCCTATCCGGTGCAGGTCATTGGCGAGTTTTTTCATAGCTTCATAAGCTTTCGGTACATCATAATCACGAATGCCCTTAACATAGGCATCGGCTATTACCGACAGGGAATGATAAGCGATCATGGGAGGTTGCTTTCCTTCCGTTCCGTTAAATTCCATGATCAGCATGCGCCCGGTATGATCGTAGCGGGCCAAAAACGTACGGATGAATTGGGAGGTTCTTTTGGTATTGATAATGGTGTTTAAGGGATGCAAGGCCCGGAAAGTGTCCCATAGCGAGAAATTGGTATAGTTGTCGAAATTTGTAGCTGTATATATCTTTCCATTACTTCCGCGGTACCTGCGGTCGATGTCCATGTAAATATTCGGGTGCATCATGGCATGATACAGGGCAGTATAAAAGATGATCCTTTGCTGCAATGTGCCTCCTTCCACTTTTATCTTGCTTAGCTCATGATTCCAGGCCGCACGGCTTTCCTGCCGGATAAGTCCGAATTTTTTTTTCATATCCCTGCCGGGGATCTCTGCCTGCAGGTTCCTTCGTGCTCCTGCCGTATCTACCATTGAGATACCTGTGCTTAGATAAATACTTTCTCCCCTTTGCATATTGAAACGGAAAATACCTTTGAGGTCATCTCCTTTTATGGTACCGGAACCGGTGACCGGTTTGTTATGGTTTGTGGCCAGAACCTTGTTGAATGGTTTGGAAAAACGGGCAAAAAAGTAAACTCCGTCACTTTTTCCCGATATTTCTTTTTTGTTTTTAGCCATATGCAGTGTGCCTTCACCCAGCTTCAGGACTATACCTGTGCCGTCCGGTGCGGAGAAAGTGTACTTGTGAAGGCCTGCACGTGTGGTGGCTGTCAGTTCCACCGTAATTCCATAATCATCAAGAAATACCTTGTAATAGCCCGGAGAAGCCTGCTCATTTTTGTGCAGGAAATGAGAACGGAATTTTTCAGGGAAGGTTGTTGTGTCTGTGAAAGGCATGAAGATAATGTTTCCCGGTGCACTGTTTCCTCCACCGGCCATTCCGCTCACATGTGTATGGCTGAACCCCAGAATAGTACCTTTACTTCCATCATCCGAATATTTTATCCAGGGACCCAGCTTGACCATCCCGAAAGGAACGGAGGGCCCGAAAAAAACATTTCCGTTACCAAGGGTACCGATAAAAGGATCGACCATCCCGGCAGGATCCTTATGCGCCTTGTTCCTGTCTGAGCAATCCGTAAAAGTAAGTGTCAGAAATATCAATGAAATAAAAAACGGATAAAAAGGCCTCATTATTTATGGATTTTGTTTGTGGTCTTTTGCAGGTTTTGGAGTCATATCAAATGTCAGGTTCCCTCCCCGACTGATTTCATCATAAGTAATATAAAAGCGATGCAGTGGTTTTCCATTC
>WFSC01000037.1 GCA_015486185.1 Bacteroidales bacterium
ACCCGGGCTATTGCCAGGAGATATGGTCAACCCACTGGAATAAAAGATTATTGCAGAAAAGCCCAGGCGATAAACTACGAAGGTATTCGGGCCATGTTCGAAGCCTATGGACGTAACAAATTCAAAGCCACAGGCGTGATCCAATGGATGCTCAACTCCGCCTGGCCCTCCATGATCTGGCAGCTTTACGATTATTACCTGATGCCCGGAGGAGCTTTCTTTGGCGCCCAAAGAGCCTGCGAACCCGTGCATATCCAGTACTCATACGACGACCATACTGTATGGATCGTTAATAATTATCTTAGACCTTTTGAACATCTAAAAGCTCAAATAGACCTGTTTGATATAAACAGTACAAAAAGATTTAATAAACACTTTTATGTCTCGATCAGGGAGAACGAAAGTAAATGTGTAATGAAACTTCCCGAAATAAAAGATCTTTCAGAAACTTATTTCCTTCGTCTGCTCATTTTTGACAGGGACAGTACCGTGATAAGCCGGAATTTTTACTGGCTCTCCCGGCAACCCGATGTCCCTGATTACAATCGTGGCAACTGGTATGTTACCCCTACGAAGCAGTACGCTGATATGAAGGAACTGCAACACTTACCAACAAACATTATCGAAAGCAAATTCGCCTATGAGGCAAAGGGAAAGACAGGACATGCCACAGTCACTCTTAAAAACACTTCAAATAAAATAGCTTTTCTGATAGTGATGAAATTAAAAAGAAAAGAAAACAAATCCCTTATTCTTCCGATATATTGGGAAGATAACTATATTTCTCTAATGCCGGGTGAGGAGAGAACAATTAAAGCAACTTTTACGTTGAAGAAACCGCTAGAAAAAGAGCCAATCCTGGAGATCACCGGATGGAACATAAGGCAAAATATCATAAAACCGGATAAAAAATGAGATCGACACTGTTGTTAGTTATCCTTTTTATAATCCCTGTCGGAAAGCTGCCTGCCCAGGAGGTCCTGCACGGGCAGATTACCGTTTATGCCGACAGCATTACCGGCAGGATAGACCGGAAGATATACGGTCAGA
Source organism: Bacteroidales bacterium (assembly GCA_015486185.1). Lineage (GTDB taxonomy): Bacteria > Bacteroidota > Bacteroidia > Bacteroidales > VadinHA17 > DRPN01. Next base: position 1,051 of record WFSC01000037.1, read on the forward strand.
TGGTTGAAAATTGCGGTAATTGTCTTTACCCCGGCCTGTGGGTTGGCGAAAGCTCTGAAATCCCAAACATTAGGGGTATGCGCAAGGATGTCATTGAGAAATTCAGAGAGATAAAAACGCCGGTGGTACGCTGGCCCGGCGGCACCCCTTCTGAATATTATCATTGGCTCGACGGTGTGGGACCGCGGGAAAAGAGACCAATAACCCTGTTGCCGGGACTTTGTCTGGCCTCACCGGGAGAAACCAACGCATTTGGCACTGATGAATTCATGGATTTTTGCCGTCTGATCGGTGCCGAGCCCTATATATGTGCCAATGTGGGAACCGGAACAGCCGAAGAAGCTGCCAACTGGGTAGAATATTGCAACCGCGAAGGAAATACCCAATATGCTGCCATGCGTAAAAAAAATGGTCATAAAGAACCTTATCACGTTAAATACTGGGGTATAGGCAATGAATCCTACTTCTGGCATACCGCCGAAAGCTACACGCAGGTTATCAGACAATATGCCAAGGTGATGAAGACCATGGTGGACACCTCCATCTCACTCGTGGCTGCCGGCCTCAACGACCCACATATCAAAGACCCTGATCACTGGAATTATACCATACTGCGTGATGCCAATGAATTCCTTGACTATATTTCCATGCATGCCTACTATTTCTATGATGATTATTATGATGTAGTGGCATGCCCGTTGAAAGCCCAAAAGGAAATAGATACACTGCGGGAAATGATACAAGCATTGGTTCCTGCCGCTAAACATATCGGGATCGCTGTGGACGAATGGAATATCTGGCACAAAGAAGCAAAAACCTATAACGGCCTGATGCAAAAATGTACCCTCATGGACGGCCTTTATGCCGCCGGAATGTTCCATGTCTTTCACCGGAGCTGTGACATCGTCACCATGGCCAATTTCTGCGACCTGGTCAACCAACTGCCCGCTATTGTCACTAATGAGGAAGGAGGACTTTATGTCAATCCCATCTTCCTGGCTTTCAAGCTTTATACCAATTATACCGGTGTGAAGGTCCTGAGATCGGAAACAAATTGTCCCTCGTTCCATGCTTCGGAGAAAGTAGGCGTTGGGAATGTTCCTTATCTGGATTGCTCAGCCACCCTGATAGAGGAAGATGGAAGTCTGGCATTGGCAGTGATCAACAGACACAAAAAGAAAAATATCAGTACCCGGATTACCCTGAAAGACTTTCAGCCGGAAAAAGAATCGAGGGTCATCGTTCTCGATGCTCCGGAGGTTACGACAGCCAATGATTTTGCCGAACCGAAAAATGTAATACTTAAAAAAACGGTCTTTAACAAAACAGCCGTTAGCTTCACTTATGTTTTCCCGGCACACTCCGTAACAGTAATCAGGATAAAATCATCTTCCAGAAAATGATACTACGCGTGTTTTATTATCCGGATTATACTTCAGGGAGTAAAAGATCTGGAGACAGGAATCTGATTCCCAAAGGTTTCATATTTCTGATCACAGGCATAATATTCATGGCCTTTTCCTGTTCATTGAAAGAAGACTCCCCGGTCTCTGGTGTAACAGTGAAAGGTCTGTTGTGTGAGTATGCCAGCAATCCTGTGGGCCTGGATAATTTGCATCCCCGTTTGAGCTGGCAACTGGTATCTAAAATGAGAGGAGAACGACAGACGGCTTATCAGATCATCGTTTCCTCATCATTGGAAAAACTGTCCCATAACAAAGGTGACCTGTGGAACAGCGGGAAAGTAATTACCGACAAATCTGTTTTGATAAAATACCAGGGAAGGCCTCTCCATTCCCGTCAACGCTGTTACTGGAAAGTACGTATCTGGGATAAAGAGGGGAAAAGGAGTGCTTTCTCGGATCCTGCTTTCTGGGAGATGGGCCTGTTGCAAAAAGAAGACTGGAGGGCTCAATGGATTAGTGCCCCCAAGGTATTTGACTGGAACAAACGCAGTCAAATGATCCAAAAATTAAAAAAAAATGCCCCTCCTTTCCATGACGATCCGTCCCCTCTTTTCAGAAAGAACTTTCATCTATCCGGGAAGATCAGGGATGCAAGAATCTATATCGCCGGGTTAGGCTTTTATGAACTCACCCTGAACGGTATAAAAATAAGAGACCACATTCTTGATCCGGCTTTCACGGATTATACCAAACGTGTTTTTTATGTTACGTATGATGTGACACAGCATATCCGCGAAGGAGATAATACAGTGGGGATCATGCTCGGAAACGGCTGGTACAATATGTTCAGCCGGGGCGTCTGGAGCTTTGACCACAGTCCCTGGCGTAACGCCCCCTCCGTAAGATGCCAGGTAGAGATTACTTATAATGACGGAAACAGTCAGATTATTAGCACAGACTCAACCTGGAAGTGTGCACCCGGCCCTGTGGTGTTCAACAGCATACGGCAGGGGGAGACCTACGATGCCACCCGGGAAAAAAGAAAGTGGGATCAACCGGATTTCGATGATTCCCATTGGTACCCTGTGCGGGTGACAGATGGCCCGAAAGGCAGGCTGGTCGCCCAGAATATTCCTCCTGTCAGGATCCTGAAAGATATACCCCCCTTAAAAATCAGCAAAATAAACGACACAATCTATGTGGCCGACTTCGGCCAGAACATGGCCGGGTTTATCAAAATAAATGTCAAGGGTAAGAAAGGCAGGCGGATCACATTTAAGTATGGAGAGATCCTGAATGAGAAAGGACGGGTAGATCAACGGAACATCGATCTGTATGTCCGGGAAGAACGTTTCCAGAAAGACATTTATATTATGAAAGGAGAGGGTCAGGAGGTGTGGCACCCACACTTCACGTATCATGGTTTCCGGTATGTTGAAATAACAGGATTTCCCGAAGATCCTAATGACAAGAATCTGCGGGCTTGCATTGTACATACCGCTTTTGATACCGTGGGAACATTTGCCTGTTCCAATACATTGGTTCAGCGTATCCAAAATATTACGCTGTGGTCCTATGTAAATAATTTTGTAGGTTATCCCACAGACTGCCCTCAACGCGAAAAGAACGGATGGCTTGGCGATGCGGCCCTGGCCTGTGAGACCGGATTGTACAATTTCAGATCCCATGCGGGATATGAAAAGTGGATTAATGATATTTGGGACAGCCAGCGGCCTGACGGCTCCATCCCACCTATTGTTCCTACCAGCGGATGGGGATACCAATGGAATATCGGACCGGCTTATGACAATGCGATCATCCTTATTCCATGGTATCTGTACCTTTATTCAGGGGATAAAGATATACTTATCCGGTCCTACCCGGCGATGAAAAAATATTTTAAGTATTATTACTATCAAACTACTGAAAATATTCTGGATCTCGGACTAGGGGATTGGTGTTATGCCAGAACACAAACATCCAAAAAGATCACTTCAACAGCCTATTTTTTTCTTGAGGCAAAATTGTTGGCAAAGATCGCCAGAATAGTTGGGAAAAAGAATGATGCACAGAAATATTCAGCGATCGCAGGAAAAATAAAAAAATCTTTTCGGGATCATTTCCTCCTATCACCGGATAATTCTGCATTAACCCAAACAGCACTGGGATGCATACTTTACATGGGATTAACCGACTCTCTCAGCCAACAAAAAGTGCTGGATCGCCTGGTGGAAAGCATTTCTTCCAGTCCTACGAATCTGGATTTCGGTATGATAGGAGCTAAAACGGTTATAAATGCACTGGCACAGAACCATTATGCTCATACTGCCTATAAAATGATCACCAGTGAAAAATACCCCGGCTGGGGGTATTTTGTAAAACAAGGAGCCACTACCTTATGGGAAACCTGGAACGGACAACAATCAAGGGATCACATCCTTTTCGGGGATGTAAGCGCCTGGTTTTATAAATACCTTGCAGGACTTACCCCCGATGAAGAAAATCCTGGCTTTAAACATTTCCGGGTAAAATCTTTTTTCCCGGAGGATATGAAATGGGTGTCCTCAACTTATCAAACACTGTATGGAGATATTCGAATAAACTGGGAAAAAGAAGAGGATGGTCTGAAACTGGATCTTACGGTCCCTGTGAACATTACGGCAACGGTTTGGTTGCCGGTAAGACATTTAAAAAATATTTTTGAAAACGGAAAACCTCTCGTAGAAAGTGACTATTTGAAAATAGAGGAAGAAACAACTGATGGAATAGCGATAGATTTGGGAGGGGGTGCCTATCATTTTTTCATGAGAATATCGGAATAAAAACCTGTAACCTTGCTTAACATCCGGCAGGCAGGTACGTCAAATAACGAACCATGAAAGAAAGTGGTTTGTATTCGGTTCAAAAATCAATTGCTGGGTGCCCTTGTATTTATGGGATAGGGTTTCAAAGTATTTGAGTATTTGCGGCACATTACTCTGTGAGGCTGTTTCAATCCTTGTTTTGATGGAAGACAATCTTAAAAGCTGAAAGGAAAAAGGAAAAAGAGTTTGAAGTTTGAGGCTCGCTACGCAAGCGTTTGTGGTTTGGAGTGCCTGCGGCACTGTTTCAGGTTCCAGGTTCCAGGTTCCGGGTTCCAGGTTTCAGGTTCCAGGTTCCAGGTTCCGGATTTGTATCACGAAACTCTTGTCAACAATTTTGACTCATTCATTATTCTTTATTCAACATTCATCATTCATTATTCGCCCGCAGGGCGCTATCCTTGTTTTGATGGAAGGCGGTCTGAAAGCAACTACGGATGCGTGGGATGTGTACGCACTTGGCGAGTTTCAATCCTTGTTTTGATGGAAGACGCTCTGAAAGATAATCCCCTTAACCGGTATCTCACCATTAAGTAAATATACCAAAGTAACATCGGAAGCTATCACATTCTCTCCTTCGTCCGCACGATCGTAGGCCCAGTTCTCTGCCTGCACATTGATCGTGGCCCATGGTTCTTTATACGCTCCCTTCTGGGGGCCCGACTTGTACGTGGGCACATCTATATCACCTATATCTTTCTTTAGAGTGAGGTGCTCAAAATAGTACCCCGCAAGTTGAGCCTCTGTCTGCACTCTTGGAAACTCCTTTAAGATATATTTACCCAACCAAACACCACATAGCTTCCCGTCTTTATACTGAATATATCGCTCAAGAAGCGAGGGACTAATATTGAATTTCGATTCACTTTCCGGTAGTTTGTACGCCCTCAGTTTTCTTAGAAACGTTGTCTTTTTCGTCTGTGTATTTGCTTCTGTATTTTATTACTAAATCACGGAACTCAACATTTTTCATTAGTTGTGGATATTCTTTGGCTATCGCCACAACTTCTTCCGCACTCTTAGCCTTCTTTAACCGGCCCTCAATCTTCGTCCTTAAACCTTCCGGTAAGCCTTCAGATATTACGGGACTCGTTTCATCCCCATCCACATTTTCCTCGGTGGGAATATGAAACATTTGGATAATAGCATACTTATGTGCAAATGCTAAAGCCTTATTTATTGCCTTATCACTATAATCCAATGCCTCTCCAGGCATGGTAACTGTTACAGAGCTACCATCATCAGTAGCATAAACATAGTCCACTAATACCTGGGCGTGTGTTACAGTCTGTCCTTCCCTGCGCCCAGGATAACATTTTGTTTCACTACTTATTGTCTTGGGCAAACAAATAATAGAGTGCTTCTTGAGTAAGGGATGAATATAGTTATATACATCATCAATACTCCTGAACAGATAACCCTATTCTTTGTTTTTCTTGTTTTTTGTTATGGCCTCGATGTCCTGCTGAACGGCCACAAGCTTTTGATAAATTTTTTTACTTTCCATTTTTTCTCTATTTTATTTAGTTCATATTTATAAAGCGATTTGTATTTCTCATATTTCGATAGCTTTGCAATATAAAACCACCACCAATCAATATCGGCAGGGTTCTTTTTCTTATAGTCTCTGGCACACTGAGCGTGCGCTAACACTTCCCTGTTTTTTAACTTCACCAAAACCGGTTCACCTAAAATAGGGCTATCACAGAAAAAACAAGGAATCATACCACCATTCCTTTTAGACACGTACTTCATAAAATCTTTTTTCTTCTTATCCATTTCCTGTATATTTAATGTGTCTTATGTTTCAATCCTTGTTTTGATGGAAGATGCTCTGAAAGTGGCAACCTCTTTTATTTTAACAAAATTAAGCTTTTTTCAGTTTCAATCCTTGTTCTGGTGGAATGGCCTCTGAAAGCCCTTGCCGAATTTCGGGATAGCCTTCAATAAGATAGTTTCAATCCTTGTTCTGGTGGAATGGCCTCTGAAAGTTTATCATTCGATGCCAAATATATGTCATTATGTCATGTTTCAATCCTTGTTCTGGTGGAATGGCCTCTGAAAG
>WFSC01000038.1 GCA_015486185.1 Bacteroidales bacterium
ATAAAAAGGTATAAAATGAAAAAATTGAATGTCTTGTTGACCTGCTGGTTCCTCCTGGCAGGTATTCCCTTTTCCTTAAACGCTCAGGATATCGGCAAATCATGGGAGTTCAATACGGACGGTGACCTCGAAGGAATTCAGTTAAGTAATTCCTTTATAAATGCTACCGTAAGGGACGGGGTGCTGAAAGCTTCCGTTGCAACAAAGAATCCTTACCTGAGTAGTGCTGCCTTTTCTATCAATGCAGCGGATTATGGATTTGTACAGATCCGTGTAAAGATGAAAGGCGCGACCAAAGGAGAGTTCATGTGGTATAATGATGCGGGACAGTGGGGAAAGTATGTTTTTACCACCTCCCCCGATACTCTCTTTCAGATGATCAATATTCCCGTTTACAGGTATGCGCAATGGACAGGGAAGATCACACAGATCTTGCGACTCTCCTTTGATCCTGAGGTTGGCTCACAGGTTGTACTGGATTATATCCGGATCATGCATGGCTACATGCCACAGATCGATAAGTTCATTCCTTTCAGGACAGTGTTTCTGGAAAACGACTCTATCCCTTTGTTTGCTCTCTTTGAAAACCCGGGGGATACCGCAGGTCATCTTTTCAGCAAACTTATCCTGCCGGAAGGGGCCAGTCTGGTCTCAGGATCAATGGAAACCGATCATGGCAGCCTCTTCGAAACGGTTGATACGGTTATTTGGAAGGTCGCGTTTGATACCATAGGAGAGTTTAAGGTGCGGATGCAGTTGTTCTCCGACAGGGATACGGTAGAGCGGTCCCTCTCGCTAACCATCACCGATAAAACCTGGAAACAAAAGGACTTTCTGCTCAGTGCCTGGTCTCCTCCCTATGCCTGGTATGGACCCCCTTACCAGGATACCGTGTTCGAATATTACAAGGATGCCCATTTTGATAATCTGCTTTGGGTGCGGGATGACGATGCACTCATGGAAAAAGTGCACCAATTCGGCTTTAAGTACTTCCTGGATGTCTTCAGTATCTTCGGGAATGAGTTATTAAGGGCCCCGGACAAAACCGTTCCCCCGCCCCTTCCTGAGGATAAGTTGCAGATCCTGCACCGGCAGATCGAAAAATATAAGGATGATCCCTCTCTCCTGGGGTATTTTATCTGTGATGAGCCCGAGGAAGAAGCTTTTGAAAATATCCGGACGTCATTGACACAATACGAAAGCTCGACCCGGAGAAGCTGGAGTTCGTTAACCTGTACGGTTATCATGACGGTTGGGACGAATATGTGGAGAACTTCCTGCAGACAACCGGCATCCAACTGCTTAGTTATGACCATTATATTTTTAAAAATGATAAGGACGGCAAATATTATTTCAAGAACCTTGAGTTTTTCAGAAAATATGCCCTTACCTATGATATCCCGTTTTGCAATATCATTCAGGCCATCGGCACCGACGGTACTTCACAATCGGCTAACCTTAACTGGCGAACACCCACGGAAGGGGAACACCGGTGGCTGGTCTATTCATCCCTAACCTATGGCGTCCATGCCCTGATCTGGTTTCACTGGCATTCGGAGTGGGGGGTGACCGGCAATCCGGACCGGGATACCGTCTATCCCTCTATTCAGAGACTCAATATAGAAATTGAATCCCTTTCGCAGATCATGGTACACCTGAAGACCACAGGAGTATATCATATTATTCCGGATGAAAAAGAAGATGAAAAATCACTTCCCCGGGATGGTATGGTCCAAACGGTAACCGGAGATTCAAACCTGGTAGTGGGTTATTATACAGATGATAAACGAAATGATTACTTTATGCTGATGAATAAAAATTATAGCGATTCTGCAGAAATGACTGTTTATCTTAATGGTGTAGCTAATGAAATAAAATACTTTGATGTTGGGGATAATCAATGGAAAAATATTCCCCTCGATAATGATTCGGTCAATACAGCTTTTAATGTACGTTTGCGGGCTGGCGGAGGCAAGTTGTTTTCCGTCTCCTGGCTGATAACAGGAATACACCCTCAGAAAATAAAGAACAGTGCCGGTGCTGTGCTTAGACAGAATTATCCCAATCCGTTTGATCAGAGCACAACCATTGAATATATAATCAATCCCCTTCCTGATGGGAGTCTGAATCCGCAAAAGGTGGATCTTCGTGTATATGATCAGTTCGGAAAAGAAGTGGCAGTGCTGGTCAGTGAATACCAGCTCCCCGGAAGCTATAAAGTTGTATTT
>WFSC01000039.1 GCA_015486185.1 Bacteroidales bacterium
AAAAAGGACGCCAAAGAGCTTCGTAAGTCTTGCTCCCCGGTTTACACGTCACAGTAACAAAACCGGCTGAGTCCTGATCGAAATAACGGAAGTGATTTCCCCAGGGGACCATGGTGTAACAGTTGATCTGGTCAGTGATGCCACATTCCATAGCTGTTTGTACGTACTGGTCAAAGACAGAATAATCATAATCCCAGCTTCCGTTGGAATTATGAAGCCAGGTGATCATTGATCCGAAAGGATCATAGGTTTGACCATGCCATGGTTGATAGATGATGGAAGTTGTGATGCATTTTTGCCCTGCGTCAGCCAGCAGTTTCAAATATTTGCGGATCCATTGCCAATGTTTTTCCGACCAAAGCGGTACTTGATGGTAACGGGCTATAGCATAGGGATTCTGCCATAGATCCAGATGAAAATGCCAGGATGAAACCTCAGGCAGTAACATGTTCTGGACACGTATGGTAAAAGGCAGATAAATAGAATCTTCCTGCGAAGAAATGATAACATCCCCTCTGTAAATACCGGGAACCGCATTCCGGGGGATATCAACATTCATCCATACAGGACGTACCGTATTTGCCGGAATGCCAAAAGGCCGGTTACCGTAAAGTATATCAGGGGAGAGTTGTGCCGGCATGGTATCCTGTGCACGGCGGCGGCAACGGGAAAAAACCGTGTCCGAAAGGACATAACCAACCGGATGAAAAGACAAAGCAGATGGGGCTATCCTGTTTCCGTTGGTATCCCTTAACGAACCGGGCCGTATGTGAAGAGGACCGGCATTTTCCGTACTCCACAAAACTATCTTGGTACAGAGTCGCTCACCGCGCCAGCCCGTTCCCTCCCAGGTGAGGGAAAGGCCCCATGCCGGTGGCAGGGATTTATGATAACGTATATCAACGCTGCCAAAAGCTGCATGCATACGCCCGGGTACCTGTTGCCATATCCCTTCCGGGACATGTTCCGGATCGGCAGGTTCATCGAACCCGCTTACAAAAGATACTTCAGATCTGCATCCGGTTACCAGGATCAGAATAATAATAATATATATACCTGCGACGAGAGTTTTCATAGTTTTCTTTATGAAAGATAAGTTAAATGATATTGTAAATATAAAAAAAGAAAAAATAACCGTATTAAACGTTTCCAGGTATAACAATAGATAAAATATTTCTTATTTTTGGTATGCATTTTTAACCAAAACATATACATCATGAAACGTTTTAAGGATAGCTTTTTGATTTTTAGCACGATTATTTTGCTGATATTTGGTATAACATCGTGTCAATCAGGAACAAAGAAGGTTCCCCAGTTAGGTAAGGGTCCGGTTGACAAGGTAGTAGCTGCTATGTCTGTCAGGGATAAGGCTGATCTGGTGGTAGGCACCGGAATGAATCTTGTGTTACCTGATTCTATTATGAAATTATTGCCGGAGAATATTCGCGAAATGTTCAAACAACGCGCACCTCACGGCGATTCTGCCTATATGGCCATGATAAATCGTATCAAGGACCTGGTGCCGGGAGCTGCCGGAAGAACGGCTGATCTTCCGCAATTCAACATTTCCACAATGATACTGACCGACGGACCGGCCGGACTACGTATTCTGCCATGGCGCAAGAATGATACCAACACCTATTTCTGTACGGCTTTTCCTGTTGCCACCCTGCTGGCTTCCACCTGGGATACGGCAGTGGTCAGGGAGGTTGGACAGGCTATGGGGAATGAAGTGCTGGAATATGGCTCGGATATCCTGTTGGCTCCGGCCATGAACATTCACCGGAATCCGCTTTGCGGGAGGAGCTTTGAATATTATTCCGAAGATCCGCTCATTGCCGGAGAAACGGCTGCTGCCATGGTAAGAGGCATACAATCGGAGGGCGTGGGTACTTCCATAAAACATTTTGTGGCCAATAACCAGGAAACCCACCGTATGTCAGTAAATACCATCGTCAGCCAGCGGGCTTTGAGAGAAATATACCTCAGGGGATTTCATATTGCCGTCGAAACAGCTCATCCGTGGACCGTGATGTCAGCTTATAATAAGGTGAACGGCACCTATTGTTCCGAAAATCATGATTTGCTGACCGATGTCTTGCGTCATGACTGGGGTTTCAAGGGTTTTGTAATGAGTGACTGGGGTGCCGGAGGCGATCCTGTAGCCATGCTGAAAGCCGGAAATGATCTGATCATGCCGGGAAACTATAAAGAGATGGAAGCTGTCGTGTCGGCTGTTGACAGTGGGAAGCTGGATGAAAAAGTATTGGATAAAAATGTGAAGAATATCCTTAATATAGTAAAGAAGACCCCACATTTCAGGGGCTATAAACCTTCCAATCACCCTGATATGAAAGCCCATGCCCGCGTGGCCCGGTATGCGGCCACACAGGGAATGATCCTGCTGAAAAATCAATCCAATACATTACCTTTTCCTTCAGGAATGAAAAATATAGCTGCATTCGGAGATGCTTCCTATGAAAGTATAATAGGAGGAACAGGTAGCGGTGATGTAAATGAAGCCTATAGCATATCCATAATAAAAGGTTTGCAGAATGCAGGTTATCAGATTGATCCGAATTTACAAAAGATATATCTTCATTACATTGCCAAAACAAGGGCTGCCCTGCCTCCGCAAGGTAACTGGCTGGCCAAACTGACGGGAGCCAAACTTCCGGTACCTGAAATGAAGGTTGATGATAAACTGGCTCGTAAGGCAGCCGGGAAAGCCGACATGGCCCTGATCACTATCGGGAGAAATGCAGGCGAAGGATCAGACCGTAAAGTAGCAGGAGATTTTACCCTTACGGATACTGAAAAAAGTATGATAGATAACGTGGCAAAGGCTTTTCATGCCCTGGGTAA
>WFSC01000040.1 GCA_015486185.1 Bacteroidales bacterium
CGTTGATCGATGAACTGTTAACCGGGAACCGGGAACTGAGAACTGAGAACTGAGAACTGGGAACTGAGAACTGGGAACTGAGAACCAGGAACCGGGAACTGTTAACAGATTTTGCGGGAGTAGCTCAGTGGTAGAGCATCAGCTTCCCAAGCTGAGGGTCGCGGGTTCGATCCCCGTTTCCCGCTCAAATAATGGAAACGGGTACTGACCATCCAAGGCTTGCCAGTATTATTGATAGTTATAAAACATAAGGCCTGATGTTTTTTGTATATGTACTTTGGTCTGAGTCCTTGCAAAGATTTTATGTTGGTCAAACACAGGATCTAAATCGCCGAATATACCGACACAATAAAGGATGGGAGAAATCTACCCGAAAGGGCAGGCCTTGGGAATTAAAACATTCGATAAAAGTCTCTGACAGAGGAGAAGCGATGAGGCTTGAAAAAAAGTTGAAAAATCTTTCACAAAAAAGGTTAAAGCGATTTATAGAAAAACATGGCGGATTGTCGCGGGCCGCTGACAATCCCTGACAATATCGTCAGGGATGTCAGGGTGCTGACACCCGGAGGGTTGTCAGCATTCGATCCCCGTTTCCCGCTCAAGAACAGGAAAGGATAAGAGAGATAATGGCTGATCCTTTTATCATGGCATAAAATGCAGCCCTTTATATCAGGTGCTGCTGTTTATGTAGGGTGTTGTTATTCTTGCATTTTCCCTTATCATTAATCCTGTTTTTGGAGGTCTGGCCATTGTTTACATGACAAGCAGCGGTTTTGTCGTTCTCGGCATTTTTCGGCTTATTCTTTCTGTCAAGTTAAAGAAGTTTGGTATAGAATTTAAAAATAAAACATAAAAAATGAAAAATATAACAATCCCGGCAGACGTGCCAAAAAAAAAGATCACTGCCTACAACAATGGTTATGAAAAGGCAACAGGCGGAAGTGGCCGTCTGATGCTTTTTGCCGGTGATCAAAAGGTAGAACACCTCAACAAGGACTTTTACGGGAAAGAAATTGCCCCGGATGATGCCAACCCCGAACATCTTTTCAAAGTGGCCGGTGCGGCCAATATCGGAGTATTTGCCACACAGATGGGCCTCATTGCGAGATATGGAAATCAATATAGCCAGATTCCGTATCTTGTCAAGCTCAACGCTAAAACCAACATTGTTCCCGTTGATATAAAAGCCCCTTTATCACAATTGTGGTTTGATGTTGATGATGTGATTTCTTTCAGGCAACATTCCGGGTTAAACATCCTGGGAATCGGTTACACCATTTATCTTGGCTCAGAATATGAACACATCATGCTGCGGGAGGCCGCCCAGAGTATTTACAAAGCCCATCAGCAGGGTATGATCGCCGTATTATGGATTTATCCCAAAGGCAAATATATAAAGGATGAACATGATCAGCATTTAATAGCCGGTGCCGCAGGAGTGGCCGCCACATTGGGTGCCGACTTTGTGAAACTTAAAGTTCCTTATACTGATGGTAAATTTGATGCGAAATTGCTGAAAGAAGTTACTGAAGCGGCAGGAAATACCGGTGTTCTTTGTGAAGGCGGTGTTAAAGCTGAAGAAAAGGCTTTTTTGCAGGAATTGTATGATCAAATCCATTCGGGTGGGACCCGAGGCAACGGTACAGGTCGAAACATTCATCAAAGACCTTTTGACGAAGCCGTAAAAATGGCCAATGCTATTTATGCCATAACTGTTGAGGGAAAATCCGTGGAACAGGTGTGGAAAACTTATTTTGATTAGCAACATACTCTGAATGGCAAGGGATGAATTATTGGCGTCAGTAAAAAAATCAAATAAGAACAGGTAATAATGATCTATACAATAACTTTAAATCCGGCACTGGACCGAACTATTTTTCTAAATGATTTACATTTTGAAGACGCCAACAGAATAATAAAGGAAGATAAATTTGCAGGTGGAAAAGGAATTGATGTCTCCCGCAAAACACAAGCCCTTCATTTTATTCCCGTGCTATTGAACTTGCAAAACAAAAAGGGGCCATTGTTTTTCTGGATGCGGATAGTAAAAACCTTGAGGAAGGTGTCAAGGGGAAACCCGATATCATTAAGCCCAATATCCATGAATTGTCAAGATTAGGCGGCAAAGAACTTAACAAATTAAATTACCTGAAATAATAACAGCTGCACAAGAAATATTGAAAAAAGGCATAAATGTTATTTTGGTTTCTATGGGAGCTAAAGGAATACTTTATGTAAACAGTGATGGAAACATTCTGGCCAGTCCGCCAAAAGTAACTGTAGTAAACACTATTGGCGCCGGAGATTCTGCAATTGCCGGGTTTATTTATGGAATATACAATAAATTGTCTGTTGAAGAATCGTTAAAGTATGCAGTGGCTTCCGGAACAGCAACAATATTACAAGAAGGAACAGCTCTTGCCGGCAAACGTGAGATATTATTATTACTGCAACAGGTTTCCATTAAAAAAATATGGTTGAAAAACAAACGGCCTTGAAATAGAAGATGAACCAGGAAACAGGGTCTTACCATCTATTTAAAATATTTAATATATATCCGGGATACCGGTGATCCCAAAATCTTATCTTTGTAAATTATTTATTAGAAATATAGGGTATTTATTCTCAAATGAGGCGTAACTGTATTTTAAGTTTTATAACCTTCTTTCTGTTTTTGTTTGTTCCTTTTCAGAAGGCGGTAGCACAGCAAAATATTACGGGGAGAGTTTTAGACAAAACCGATAATAATCCGGTTCAGGAAGCCAATGTTATCCTTATCCCTTCCGGTAAAGGAACATATACCGATAGTACCGGATATTTCATGATAAAAAACGTTTATCCGGGAAAATATATTCTTTCCATATCCATGGTAGGTTACAAAAAAGAAAAGCGGGAGATCAGGGTGTCCGGCAACGGGAAGATCAACCTGAAGATTTTAATGGAAAGGGAAAATAAGAATATCGGCGAGGTTAGTGTCATAGGCAACCGGGTAGAACAACGACGCATCATGAAAAATATAACCGTTGAACCTCTGTCATTGGAAGCTTCCGAATCGGTTATTGCTCGTGATAAGATGGAAAAGCAGGGGGCGGTCACCCTTATTGATGGTATGAAATATGTTCCGGGAGGCCTCACTGAAACCCGTGGCCGGAAGGTTAAACAGTTTTTTTCCGTAAGGGGTCAGACTTATCCTTATCCGTCTTATTCGATAGACGGTATCATGCAAAAGGAGTTTTATGAAACAGCCCCTTTCCTGAATGTCGGTACTATTGAAAAAATAACGATAGACCGTTCGGCATCCGCCTTGCTGAAAAGTCTTTCTCCTCTTTCCGGCGTTATTGATGTTAAAACCCGCAGATATACCCGTAAGGAAACCGGGTTATGGCTGAAGTACGGTTCTTTGAATTCATTTGATGCTGGTATTCAGCATGGAAATAAAATCAGGGATCTTGAATATTCGGGCGGAGCGAGCTTTTCCGGAACCAACGGACCGCCCGGAAGAAATGGCCGGGAAAGGATCGTAAACCTGAATACCCACCTGGGCTGGAAAGTCAATGAAAAAATTAATAGTTCGATAGAGATGTTTTATCTGGGTGGTTCCAGACAATTTGTACAACCCGTTGAACCGGCGGATCAGAAATTCAGAGATCAAAAGGAAGAATATAAACCGATTAATACTTTTCTGATCGCTTCGAAAGTTGATTATAAAACATCTTCCATTTTTTCAGGAGAATTACAGATCAATTTTGCTTACCGCAACCCGGTATATCATATTGAAATGATCACTACGGGGGAGACAAACAGCTATGCTGAGAAAGATCATGAACTGACGATCAACCATCTGAATTCATGGAAGCTTTCGGAAGCCAATATCCTGCGCTTCGGTATATTGTATAACCACTGGGTGTCACCTCATGGCAAACGCTATTACTATGGTAATAGAGCAGATGTGCATACGTGGTCCGCTGTAATGACCGATCAGCAACGTTTTGGAAAATGGGTGATGGATGCAGGATTCAGGATATCCCGGGAGTATTATAAAGACTGGGCTGCTTTTTCTATCGAAGGTTCCGGAAAGAAATTCAAAAATGTGGAACCCATAACTGATGAGTGGCAATCGCCGGTATGGCAGGCAACCGGAGGAGCAACGTGGTCTGGTAACGCCCTTCTTTCTTTTCATGCCAATCTGAGCACAGGCATCGTTATCCCCCGGAAAGGGGCACTCACTGCTGACAGTACACGCCCTGCCAACGAAAAGAGAACCAACCTGGACCTGTCCCTGGAAAAAAATTACGGCCATTCCGGATCATTGACTATGACGGCCTTTATGGTATCCAGGGTTGAAGCCATTGAATACAGTGGAAAGACAATGGATCTTGATAACGGCATGATCGTTGAACTCTATACCAATGAAAATAAATGGAATTACGGACTTGAAATAGAAGGAAAATTTAATCTGATAAATAATTTGTTGCAGGGATTCGTCAATATGGTACTGATGCAGGGACAAGTGAAAAAGAAGGATCAGTGGGTCTATGATGACGAAATACCTTCCATTATAGCCAATGCAGGAATGACGCTTCAAAAGGCGGGATTCGACCTCAATCTCTTCTTTAATTATACCGGACCTTTTAAAAACAACCGTTTTGTCAGTAAGGATTATCTGCATGAATACGGCAAAGCTCCTTTGGGTAATTTTACGGTTATTGACATGACAACAGGATATACGGTTGGCAAAAGAAAAAAGACCCGGTTTTTTCTGGAGATAAAAAACATGCTGAATACCCCTTACCAAACAGTTCCAGGGTGGCCTGATTATGGAAGGAGATACAATCTGGGAATAAATTTGAAGTTTTAGTTGAATTACTTTAAGTTCGTTAAGAAAAGGAATTGTAATTTTGGGAGATAAAAAAGGGAATATGTTATTCCGGAAGGAGATAGGGTACCGTAAATGGAATTTTCTGCTGGGCGTACTCGGGATGATCACGGCGGTGACAGGGGTGGTATTTTTCGTCGTTATGACCAAAGCATCCCAGAATGAAACCCGTATCCTTACCCGTGACATGGGTTTTAATCTGCGTATCATCCCGGATTCCACCAACATGAACAATTTTTGGATAAACGGATATTCCAACCGGATCATGCCTGAGGATTATGTGCATGAGCTGGTGAAAAAAAAGGCTTTTTATTATGCCCATCTGACAGCGACACTGCACAAAAAGATCCAATGGAAAGGGATGAGTATCATCCTTACGGGGATCTCAAAAGATGAGTTGAATCCCAAAGGGAAAAAGAGAACAAAAATGATCTTTGCCGTTCCTTCGGGGAAAGTATATGCAGGTTATGAGGTAGCCCATGATGCGGGGATCAAACGGGGCAATAAGATCAAAATCCTGGGAAAGGATTATGTTGTGGAACGTACGCTGGCAGAAACCGGGTCGGAGGATGATATTCGTATCTATTTCAACCTGCCCGATCTGCAACAATTGCTGCACAGGGAGGGAAAGATCAGCGAGATCATGGCTCTGAACTGTGTATGTTCGGCGAAAGGAGATGATCCGTTGGGAGAACTGAGGCAGCAATTACAGGAAGATCTGCCCGATACAAAAGTGATCATGAACCGCACCATAGCAGTCGCCCGCGAACGGCAAAGAAAGATGCTGGACAATTATTTTGCTGTTCTTTTGCCTGTTCTATTGATCATTACGGCTATATGGGTAGGGACCATTTCTATGATCAATGTCATACAGCGTAAGCAGGAGATCGGCATATTGAAAGCGCTTGGGTTTGATAAAAAACGGATCGCAGGACTTTTTTTTGCCAGGGTCGCTGCTCTCGGCATACTGGGTGCATTACTGGGATTTGCCCTGGGCACCTGGCTGGCTTTACAATACGGTCCGGAAGTGTTCAAGGTTACGGCCAAATCCGTGAAACCGTTATATAACCTGCTTTACTGGTCTGTAATTCTGGCCCCCCTGTTTGCCATGATCGCATCCTTTGTGCCTGTTATGTATGCTGTCAGCCGGGAACCGGCCGAAATGTTAAAAGAAGAACTATGATCATCGAAACACATAAACTTACCAGGATATTCCGGCAGGGAAGGAATGAAGTGAAAGCCCTGGACGAAGTGGGATTAAATATCCCGTCAGGTAGTTTTGCCCTGATCAAAGGTCCCAGCGGATGCGGAAAATCCACCCTGCTGTTTACCCTGGGTGGAATGCTCCGCCCTACCTCAGGAGACATTGTTGTTGACGGGATACCCCTCTATCAAATGAATGACAGGGAGCGCACTGCCTTCCGGTCTCAGCATACCGGATTTGTATTTCAATCCTACCATTTGCTCCCATACCTTAATGTACTGGAAAATATAATGATTTCCCGGGTTCTTTTCCCGGATCAGGTAACAAAAGAAAAAGCCCTCCAACTGGCCGGAAACTTAAATCTGACGTCCCGGCTTAATCATAAACCGTCGGAACTGTCTTCCGGCGAGAAGCAAAGGGTAGCCCTGGCAAGGGCATTTATCACCGGACCGGATGTGATCTTTGCTGATGAACCTACGGGGAACCTTGACCCGGTTAATGCGAAGGAAGTCATTGAACAGCTTGTCCTTTTTCATCAAAACGGAGGTTCCGTCATTATGGTCAGTCATGGAAATGAAGCGGATCAATTTGCCGGAATCCTTATGACCATGAAAGACGGCCGTATCATTCATATTGATAAAAATTAAAAATCCTGTTATGAATAAACGTATTTCCTTTTTTCTTTCTTTTCTTATCCTGCTTGCCGTTCTGGGTGCCTGTACCAGGACCCAAAAACCGGGGGCCGACGACTGGCCTCAATATAAAAGGGATAATTTCAGAAGCGGGGTTTCGCCAATTGCTGTTTTTGATCATTCTTTTGGCCTTAAATGGGTCTATAAAGCGCCGCAGGTACCGGCACCGGCCTGGTATGGACCGGCCAAGGAAGATGCCTATGCCAACAGTGGCCCCCTGCCTTCCATGCGGGATTATGACCTGGCTTACAGTCCTATAGTGGTGGGCGACAGATTATGGTATGGATCTTCCTCTGATGATGCGGTTCATTGTATTAATGCAAAAACGGGCCAGGAGGAATGGATATTCATTACTGACGGCCCCGTGAGAATTGCTCCCACCTGGTACCGGGGCAATCTGTATTTCGGATCGGATGATGGCTATGTATATTGTATCAATGCATCGACAGGCAAACTGAGATGGAAGTTTTCCCCTTCAAAATCAAACCAACGGTTATTGAACAACGGTCGTCTGATCTTCTTTTGGCCTGTACGGACAGGGGTTATGATAGAGGACGGGATCGCTTATTTCGGCGCTTCTCTGATCCCCTGGAAACATAGCTGGTTGTGTGCACTGGATGCAAAAACAGGAAAGGTGAAAGGAGAGGGGACTTATGTTCATAAAGTTGAAAATGTGACTTTTGAAGGATCTATGGCATCTTCCGGCAAACGGCTGATCCAGCCCGAAGGACGGATATCACCGGTGTTTATAGATAAAAAAACAGGTAAAATAGAAGGCCAGTTACCCGGTGCAGGCGGTTGCTTTGTGTTGGTTACTCCGGATAAACATATTGTTCATTCCGAAACCTCCCGTTTCAAAGCCATTGTTGACCTGGTTCCCGGGAAAAAGAAACCTGAATATATGTCTTTCAAAGGTGGTAAGGAAATGATCGTTTCGGGAGGGAAAAGCTATGTCCTTTCCGATCATGCCATATCAGCCTATGACAGAAAAACAAAAGAAGTTCTGTGGGTAAAAAAAACCTATTATGCCCATCGTATCGTGATGGCCGATACAGTGCTTTTTGCCGGCGCTACAGATACGGTCTATGCCTTGTCGATTACTCACGGACGCCCATTGTGGAAAGGAAAAGTGGAAGGTACCGTCTATGCTATGGCAGTAGGTGACAGCTCTCTGTACGTCTCTACGGGAGAAGGGAAGATCTATTGTTTCGGCAGAGGAGGTAAGAAATTGCCTGAAAAAGGCAGAACAATGGTCAAAGGATGGAAAGATTTTCCGGAAGATATTTCCGGGATGTCTCTTTCCCTGACTTCCGGGCCTTTTATCAATATTGTTGACAGACACCGGATAAACATTGATTTCACGACAAAATCCCCTGTGCAATGTTCCCTTTTCTGGCATTCCAACAATGATATTGAAAAAGCCGTTTATAAAGATCAGGCTCCGGCCCTGCAACATCACTTTACCATCCCGGTAAGAAAAGATTTTATCTATGAATACCGGATCGAAGGCAACGGAAAAATTACCGGAAAACTGCAATACGATAATTTTTTTAATTATTCTCCGGTCAAATGCAAGGTATCCGGCAAATGGTTCACGGATCATGAAACAACCCGGTATGTTGATGATCTGATCAAAAGTACATCCGCCCGGAGAGGTTTGTGCCTGGTGTTGGGTCTGGGATCCGGGCAACTTCCTGCAGAACTGGTACAAAAGACGGATCTTGATGTGATCGTTTTGGACAGGTCGGGGAAAAAGATTGACGCGTTCAGAAAAAAACTGGAAAAAGAAGGCGTTTACGGCCGTCGTTTATCTGCCTATACGGTGAAGGATATGAATCATATCCCTGTACAGGCGGATCTTGCCGATTTGGTTATCTGCCGTAACAATGATCTTGATGCCGACGAAGTGATCCGCCTTACTGCACCTTACGGAAGGGCTGTGTATATGACGGGCACGGATAAGGAAAAACTTTCCCGTGAATTCAAAGAGCGAACGGCTCATGCCAATAACTTCTGGCAGGTAAAAGAAACCATGGTACCCGTGAATAAGGAATTCATGATCCTTCTGACTAAGAAAGAACCTGAAACGGATGGTGTATGGACGGCAGAATACGGCCGGCCCGATAACAGTGCTTTCGGAGGGGAAAGTATGTGGGGGACAACATCAAGTGACGAGTTTGAGATCCAGTGGATGGGGCGTCCCGGACCCCGTTTTCAGGCCGACA
This sequence comes from Bacteroidales bacterium, assembly GCA_015486185.1. Lineage (GTDB taxonomy): Bacteria > Bacteroidota > Bacteroidia > Bacteroidales > VadinHA17 > DRPN01. The sequence continues at coordinate 8,998 of WFSC01000040.1, forward strand.
GGAACGGAAGAAAACCTTCTCCGCTCGCGATCAACGGTAAGTTATTCGTTCAGGGTAAAGAAAGGATTGCAGCCATCAATGCATACAACGGAACCATAATCTGGACCAAATGGATCCCCGGCTTTATCCGGATGAACGTGGTAAGAGACTGTTCCAACTGGGCGGCTGACGATAAGTACATATATGCAGTGAAAGGAAATAAACTTTTGGTTATCAACCAGACCAATGGTTCTGTCCATGATGAAGTTTTTATTCCGGATTTTGCTTCGGGAAAGTATGACTGGGGTTATGTTGGTCCGTCTGCCGGCATGGTTGTGGGAAGCACGGTACCTTTGCATAGTAATTTTGTTTCCTATCATGGCGGATGGGGATGGTATGATGATACCCACGGCCCTGAAACAGATAAGGTGATGAGTTATAATTTATTTACCGTTCCGGAGGGGGGAGGCAAAGTTTTATGGATTTATCAGCATAAGCCTGCCATGATCATTAATTCCACCATCACAATCTATGATAACAGAATCTTTTTTGTGGAATCGTCCACTCCGAAGCTTACTGATAAAAAAAGGGGAGGAGAGAATATTTTTGACAAGTTATATCTCGTGGCACTGAATCTTAAGGATGGTTCTCTCCTGTGGAGACGATCCATAGATACAAAACCAGGGGTTTCTGCTTATTATATGGCAGCCGGTCATGGACGGCTGGTGATCGTCTCTTCATTTAAATGGGTTTACTACATTTATAACTATGATATAACGGATGGTTCATTAAAATGGGAAAACGGCATGCGCTGGCCCTCTGACAACCACGGAGGACACCTTTCGCGACCTGCTATCGTGGACAACCGTCTGATGCTGAAACCGGGTCTTTTTAATATGGATAACGGGAAACGACTGAATTATGATGTTCCCAAGGCCGGTCATGGTTGTGCCTCCTATGCCCTTACCGAACAATCGGTGTTTTATCGCGGAGGCAGTGTAACCCAGTTTAATTTTGATACCAGGAAATTTTCCAAATGGGAACGTCTCCGTCCCGATTGCTGGATCAGCACGGTTCCTGCCCTGGGCATGGTACTTTCTCCGGAAGGGGGCGGGGGATGCAGTTGTGGCAATTGGTTCGAAACCTCTATGGTCATGGCCCCGAAATCCAGAGCCCCCGTAATGTTTGAATTTAACGGAGAGAATAAATTTATTGATACCCTGCATGTTAGTCTTATTATGAAAAAAGGAGTAAACGGTGAACTTCATTATACTTTGGACGGTTCCGTTCCGGATAAGAAATCCCCTTTGTATAAAAATCCCATATTACTGGATCATAACACAGAAATCCGTGTGGCTCTTTTCCTGCCAAAGAATGGAAAAACAATAAAGATGACCCGCAGCAGATACTTTGAACGACTGCGACCGGCTCCGGAGATAGAGCCCGGAAATGCCCTGGAAAAGGGAAAAAGGACCATCCTGTTGAAGCGGGCCGGACATACGGGAACCATTCATTATACCCTCGACGGCAGCACTACGGATGAACATTCCCCTGTTTTCAGAGACAAAATAGAGATATCCGGAAAAACCATCATAAAAGCCATTACCGTTTGGAAAGATAAAGACGGTACAACCTATAAGAGTGATGTCTCACAGGCATCAGTGGATATACCGGAACTTATGCCGGCAGTAAATAAAAAAGGGGTACAACCCGGACTGATAATGAATTATTTTGAAGGAATATGGACGCAGGTGCCGGCTTTTGATAGTATGAAGGTGTTGCAAACACAGATCGTCAGGGAAATTGATCTTGAACCGGCCCGTAAGATGGAACATTTCGGCATGCAGTTTACTGGTTTTATCCGGGTACCGGCAGATGGAATATACAAATTTTATCTTACCAGTGATGACGGAAGCTTATTGTATATTGACGGAAAAAAGATCATTGATAATGACGGGACACATGGAGCCCGTGAAAAAACGGGATTGGTCCCGCTGGCAGCGGGATTACACGCTTTCAAAGTGGAATATTTCCAGACCGTCACAGGACTCGACCTGACCGTAACTTGGGAAGGTCCTCATTTTGATAAGGAAACCATACCGGAAGATGTCTTATATCATTGATATACTGTATTTAATAATAGTATATTTAAAGCATGAGATTAAAGTACTTGATAGTAATTGCGGTTTTCTTTGCAGGGTTTCAAACAGGCAAAGCATGCCGTTTTACGATCCGGGAGATCGGCTATAGTCCGTTGAACCTGGAAACCTATGTTCTCCAAATGGAAACAGATACCACACTTCATAATGCAGTCGTCAATGATTTTATTAAGATAGCCGAAGGATATGCTGTCAATGCCAATATTCGTTACCGTATCGTCCAAAAGCCGGGACAATCCGTTGTATGGTTAGATCTGTTGAACAACAGGGGAATATCCATCATGCGGAAAAAAGCAGGTAACCGGAGAGGTATTGAGGCCTTATATCATGAAATATTGTTTTCCCCGCTGCAACAAACCCTGTCCGGACAGATTGGCAATGTCTTTGCCTTTATGTTGTGCTTTTATGACCGGAATGAAAAACAGGTTAACCGGCAGGTGGATGAAGCCATAAGACAGTTCCGTAAAGTCTCTCCAACGCTTGACAAGATGGTAAAAGAAGAGATCATGAAGATCATTGTACCCGGCAAGGAACGTCCCTCAGAAGAGGTCATATTAAGATCCATGGGTATAAACCCGGTCAGTCCGGATCCTGTGGTGATGATCATTTACGGCAGGGGACATCTGGTGGATAAGCCACTGACAGGTGATGAAATAACAAAAGACCGGTTGCTCCGTCAATTGGTGATGCTGGGTACCGATTGCGAATGTGGCATTGACCTGAGCCCTTTGCTGAAAAGAGCCATACCCCTGGCCTGGAATGATGATATGCGACAGAAAGTAGCAGACATGCTGGGGTTTGATGTAGATAATCCTATGATCACCACCGAAATGAGCAAAATACTATCCAAAGAACCGGAAGAAGCAGCAAATGCAGCTTTATCCATTGCTCCGCAGACCATCAATCTGGATCAACAACTGGGAAAACAAAAATCGCCGGGAAACAATAATACAGAGGAAACCCAGGTGACCGGCATGCGTAAGACATTTCACTATACACTGATCATTACCGGACTCTTCATCCTTTTGGCATTGGGAACCGGTTTGTTTATACTGTTACGGAAAAAAGATTAACTTATTTACATCCAGAAGCTGTAAGTCAGTTTGACTATTAGCTGGTTGGACTGGAAGTCATAAACACGGTCTTCTATATTGTGACTCAGGTTATGGTTATACACGATGAAGAGGTCCCCTTTCGGCGTAAATGTCCATCGAAAGCGGTTATTGGTTCCCAACAATTTACTCATGTTGTCATACTGGATGTATGAACTAAGCTGCATATCGGAGGTAAAGTTCAACTGAAGCCGTCCGCCGAAAAGGCTTTGATCGAAATCGTTATCCGGGTTATTCACAAGATTGCGGGCTATGTTCCGTTCATAATTCAGTTCGACGATCAACCAGGAGAAAGGACGCAGGTTCAACTGGAGTTCGATCTGGTCGAGCCAGCCTTCATAAAATCCTCCGTACCACCAGGTTGCCTGTCCGTTAACAGCCCGTTTACTGGCCGTTTCCAGCTCAAGCCGGGAACGTATCCAGTGATAACCTCCGGCAGGAATAATCACTCCGGGGGATATTTCGAAAGGTTCTTTCAGAAACTCTCCGGCCGGTTTTAGGTTAAACTCAAACCGGTCACCGCTTTCCATCCTGAAATGAAACGGGGCGGTGAATACCGTATAACTTTCCCATTGATTATTCAGGTCAGTTACCAGTGAGTAATAGGATTCAAAGAAAAACTGTCGTATGAATTTGATCTTTTCAGGCCTGGGCATATAATCTACCGAGAGAGAATACATTTTCACCCCTTTACGGGGTACAAAACCCAGGGAAGGATCAAATTGTGAGCCTATCTGCCTGAAAGAAGCAAAAATATCCCACAAGTCGTTGGGATAATCCATGGCAATACCAAAAGCAGCCCGGTCATGGGTCAGATCTTCCCGCCAGTTGTACAATCCCCATGCTCCAAGCTTAAAATTCTTATCCCCCTTGAAATGGCTGGTCTGGTAAGTAAAGTCAATGCCGGCCATGGCACTGCCGCTGCGTCCTTCCGGGTCTCCCATAGTGGAAATAACCCCGATAGTAGATTCTTTGAAAATATTCTGTTTCACTCTTATCACCCCCAGATTGGTAGGGGAGAGGGTTGTATCCAAACGCCCCATATGAGTGACCAGTGCGCCGAAATTGGTATTTTTAACCTTTCCGTTTACCTTGCCGCCAGCCACCAGAGGGACCTCATGACCCTGATAAAGGCCGATCCGGCGACTATGGAATGGAATAAGATAACGGGAGGTACCCAGGCCAAAAGAATAAATATCCGATCCTTCCAGGAAGAACTGTCTTTTTTCAGGAAACAACAGGGGAAACCGAGTCAGATTGGTTCTGCGTGTATCCACCTCCGTTTCTGCAAAGTCCGTATTTAAGGTAAGTACACCGGTTACCTCCGGGGTAATACGCTGTATCACATCCAGGCTGGGTTTTCCGTTGTATTTTGTGGTGGTACCTGCCGATCGTGACATACCACCTACCAGCGAGGGTTTGATCCTCAGTCCAAGTCCTAAATTAAAATGAGGCAGGTTCGTTATCAACCCGGCCACACTGGTTTGTCCAAGCCGGTAATCCAACCGTGCCCCGCTCCAGCGGTCTGTTTCCTGAAGACGCTGAATGCGCCTTTCAATATTGAAGCCCCATGCATTCAAACCCTTTTTGAATGTCAATGTTTTAATAGGGATCCTTATTTCTACTGACCATCCGAATTTTCCCCGGTAGGTTTTAGCATCCCATATCCCGTCCCAGTTTTCATTCTCATCTTCACCGTGACGTTCGGAAAGGGCATCATACCGGGCTCCATTGGGATTTACGGCAAAAATATAACCGGTACGCTCATCCTGGTACGGATCAAAGACAAACTTGATGTAATCTTCTCCCCGTAAATAGGAATCCCTGGCTTTTGAGAAACTGACGATCTTTGACGGGTCACTGTCATAGCAAACAATGCCAAGGATAATCTCTTTTTCACTGGCAATTATTTTTACAACTGTCGGAAAAGTAGCCTTAGCGCCTTCATCTGGTTCCACCATGGTAAGGGTAGGGATGGAGTCAACTCCATGCCAGCAGGGATCATCCACCTTTCCGTCAAAAATAAGACCTCCCGTGTAAGTCCCGGTACGTAATACAGGCTTGTTTATCTGTTGGCCATAAATAACAACCGGAAAAAAGGAAAAAATAATAATCATCAATGCCGGTACTGAAATTATATATTTTTTCATTGACTTGTTTTATAGGATGCCCAAAAATATAATAATATGAAGATGATAGGAAACTTTTATCGGCACTGAAAATCTTTCTTTTTGTAATATTTTGTTTTTCAACAAATAAGAAATTCTGAATTTTTATTCAGAATATTCCTTCTTTTTCTTTTGGACAATGATATTATTTCTATTTTCGTTTGTTTGAAAGAAAGATCCTTTTATGACCGTTGCTTTTATGACCAGCCATCATCTTCCGGAAGATGATCGTATTTTTTACCACCAGGCCGTGACACTGGCGGAAGCGGGTCATACCCCCGTGATCATAAGCAGCAAAAAAGAAATGACAGGTCAAAAGAATGATATCATTTTTCGTTCTTTTAACGGAGAATCACTTTCCCTGAGAAAAAAAGCGGACAGATTTCAGACATTGCTTGATGAAACTGCTTCGCAGCAGATCATATGTCAGGAACCGTTTACGGTTTTGCTGGCTGCCCGTTACAGAAGAAAGGCCTCCTGTCCGGTCAGGGTCATTTTTGACATTACCGAATGGCACCCTTCAAAAAAAGATATGGGCCGTTACTCTTTTCCCGCCAGACTGGTGTTCTTTCCCATCTATCTGTTACTCTCTCTCAGGGCAGGCATCCTGTGCAATGCTTTTATTTTTGGGGAATGGTATAAAAGCAAGCCTTTCCGGCGTTTGTTCCCCCGTAAAAAGTATATGTACCTGACCTATTATCCTGACCTGAAATATATTCCCGTAACAAAGCCGGTCGTTACCGGTGATATACTACATCTCTCTTATTCCGGTAAACTTAGCAGGGAAAAGGGTTTCAGGAGATTTCTCCGGGTGGTGAAGGAACTGAATAAAAGAAGGCCCGGAATGGTCATGGATATTAAAGTGATCGGCTGGTTTGCCGGCAACAGGGAAAAACAGGAATTTGAAAAGATAATATCGGTTTTTCCGGAAAATATCAGGCTTACCAGTTATCCATACCAGAACTTTTCGACCTATCTGGATCTGATCAGGGATACAGATATTTTCCTTGATCTGCGTGATGATGATTTCGAAAATAACCGTTGCCTGCCGATCAGGATCTTTTATTATGCAGCCCTGGGAAGACCGGTAATTTATACGGATCTGAAAGCCATACGGAAAGAGGTGGAGATAGAAAAATTCGGCTTTTTGGTGAAACCGGATGATGTATCCGGTATCACAGACATTATTATTAAGTATTTGGATAACAAAGAGCTGTATCTGACACATTGTGCCCGGGCACGCACTTTGGCTGAGGAAAAATACAACTGGGAGAATATAAAGAGTGATTTTCTGGCTTTTCTGAACCAAACGGAAGAAGTATGATACTCACAAAAAAGACCCTGTCAACCATCGTTATCCGCAGCTTCGTGTTGCTCATCAATTTCCTTTTGGTTGTTTTTACCGCCCGTGTTTGGGGAAGTGAAGGCAGGGGATTAATAGCGTTGATCATGGCTGATGTGGCGATCATTGTTATCCTGAACAATGTGTTTGCAGGTGCAACGGTAGCGTACCATACTCCCAAAACAGAAAAGAACCGGATCTTTACCATTGCCTGGGGAGGGTCGCTGGTACTGTCATTTCTGGGAGCCCTGATCTTTTCCATTATACAGGGTTTCCATTATTTTATTATCCTGGCAGGAATAGCGTTGCTGACATCCTGGGCAACGAGTATCTCCTTTTACTGGCTGGGAAAGAATAATATCCGTATTTACAACCTGATTGTTCTTCTTCCGCCGCTCCTGCTGATCATTTATCTTTTGGGGTTTTACTATGTCGCAGGTATAACGAATGTAAAAGTTTATTTTCTTGCCTGGTTTCTTGCCTATGGAACAGTTTGGATATTTGGGATCTTCACACTGAACAGAAGGATATTTTTCCGGCCTGTCCGGACAGGTGGCGTTGTCAGAAACATGGTATCCTACGGTTTTAAGAGCGAACTAAGTTATTTTATCCAGTTTCTCAATTACCGGCTGGCCTATTTTTTTATTACCTTTTGGCTCGGTCTTTCCCGGC
>WFSC01000041.1 GCA_015486185.1 Bacteroidales bacterium
GTATATGGCAGAAAAACTGGCGAAATACCTGCGGGAACATTTTGATGTAAAAATCGTGCTGAAACACAGGGAAAGGGAGGGATGAAGAGAGGGAGAGACTGAGAGAGGAGGAGACTGAGAGACGGAGAGAGGGGGAGACGAAGAGACGGAGAGACAAAGAGATGGAGAGAGGGAGAGACAGGGCGGCAGGGCGAAAAAGCGATGATGGAATAATGGAATGATGGAATGATGGAATGATGATATAATGACTACTGAATGACTACTGAATGACTATTGTATGACTATTGTATGACTATTGTATGACTATTGTATGACCACTGAATGACTACTGAATGACTACTGAATGACCACTGAATGACCACTGAATGACTACTGAATGACCATTGTATGACTATTGTATGACCATTGTATGACCATTGTATGACTACCGTAAGACAAAAGGAAAGACGGAAGAAAAAGAATTAGGTATTTAAATACGTATTTAAATACCTATTTAAATAGGTAATTAATTAATTTTCGTGGATGATAAAGAAAGCAATGATTCTGGCGGCAGGTGTAGGGTCCCGGTTAGGTGAGATTACCAGGGATAAACCAAAGGCCCTAGTTGAGGTACATGGTGTCCCTTTGCTGGAGATCATCCTGCAGAGATTGTTCCGGCAGGGATTTAATGATATAGTGATCAATGTTCACCATCATGCTGAAATGATAAAAGATTATCTTGAAAAGCATCCTCATACTGAAATGGTGATCCGCTTATCCGAAGAAAAGGATAAACCGCTGGAAACAGGAGGAGGCATAAAGTATGCACGGGAACTGTTAGCTGATGAAAACGGTTTTTTGGTACACAATGTCGATATTTTATCTGATATTGATCTCAAAGAGATTGTGTTGCAGCATGAAAAAACCGGCGCCTTTGTTACCCTGGCAGTGAGCAAACGCTCTACCACCAGGTACCTGCTGGCAGATGAGAATGATTTTCTGTGTGGTTGGGAGAACATAACTACAGGTGAACGGATCATGACACGGCAACCGATGGGAGATCTGACAAGATGGGGTTATTCGGGTGTGGCGGTAATGAATCGTAAGGTGTTATACCAGATGCCGGAAGAAAAAGCATTTTCACTTACCCCGTTTTTACTTGAACTTTCAAAAGAGCAAAACGTGAAAGTTTACGCTCCCGGTATGACCTATTGGTATGATGTGGGTAAACCGGGGATCATAGCTGTGGTTGAAAGGGAAACAGGCAAAGAAAAACTTTTGTGATCCGGTGGATTCTTCCCTATTTGACAATGACCAGTTTCTTTATGGCTCTGCGGGTTTCGGATGTCAGATCGCTGTAAGGTCCGGCCCGGAGCTCATAAATGTAAATGCCAGCCGGCAGTCCGCGCGGTGACCAGTCAACCGAATGTTCCCCGCGGTCCTGATATTCATTTACCATTGATGCGATCCGTTGTCCTGTAGTGTTGTATATATTAAGCTGTACATAATAATGGTAAGGGATCCGGTAGGTAAAGGTCGTATGGTCCGAAACGGGATTGGGCTTATTCTGGTCAATACTGAAATTATAGTTATCCTCCGGTGGCGGATAGAGGGAGGTAAGCAGATCTTCAAAATTATCATCCATCCAGGCAATACGCTGGTCGATCCATGATTTCAGATAATTGATTGCATCCAGATAAGTATGAAAGTTATCGATCGGGTCGGAGGGAGGAAACCATCCGTCACTCGGTAGTTTGGGATCTCCCGGACCGATCCAGATGGTGAAGTTACGATCTTTAGCCTCATCCAGGGTGTCCGCTATGGCGTCAATGATGCGATGAAACCTGTCGGGTGTGATAAGCGTGTCACGCAGCTCGTGCCAGCGTTGTATTGTCTGTTGAACAAAAAGTGTATCATGGATCAAACTATTCCACCAGAACGGAGCCTGAAAAGCATCATGATGTTTGAAGTATTCATTGGTGAAAAAATACAAAAGCTCCCATCCGGTATAATACTGGGCATTATAATAAGCTACATTGCCAAAACTGAAGTTATAATCCCATACGGGTCCGGCCAGTATTTTTCCTCCTTTGCTGTCTCTTTTTTTATACAGGTAACTGCTTAAGCGATATCCATCCACATTCTTGCTTAATTCGTTGACAATAAAATAGTCAATGAAGGCTTTTACGTTCAGGATAGCCGGGTAACCGTTAACCGGATCGTTGATATGACCTCCTGCCATTATATCTTCAAAATGCCACACATAAGTGCTGATGTAATTTTGTTGTTCGGGAGTGATCTTATCGGCTTTAGGATAGCAATACTGATAGCGTATCGTTTGGTCAGATCCCGGAAAAGGCGGATATTTTGAATCAAAACCGGGTTTCCATTGCTCTTTGTCAACTTTGAAAATATATCCTCCCGTAAGTGAATCACCGGCATTATCATCAGGTGTGAGTTTGCTGATTTTGACCCTGTTCTTATCCCTTTTTATTTTTTCGACCAGCACATATACACCCTGGTACTTACCGTTAAGTACCAACTCGAAGTACCGGGTACGGGGCGCGTACCATCCCATCTCCGAAGAAAGCCGGTAAACCAGGACGTTTCTCATCAGGGAACGGTCATAATAAGGGGCATAAAGTATCCAGTCATTTTCCGGGGGCATGCCTAATAACGGGACATTGTTATTGCTGCTGTCCGGATTTTCTGTCTCAATGGCATAAGATTTTTTTGCCCATCCGGCTGAACTGGAACCATGGATCTCCATACTGATAAGTCCGGAATAATTGTTGCATGAATCCGTTACGTGGTTTATGTTTCCCGGACCATTGTCAATGACACACATATCCGCCCTGATCCGGGGATTGTCATAAGGAATACTCTGACCATGGGTGTCGATCTTAACGATTGGCAGATTGGAGGAGGTGAAATCGACTTGCCCGGACACAGGAGAGACAAAAGGCAATACAACAGCCTGAACAATGATCAGAAAAAGAATTTTAACGGATATGTTTTTGAACATAAAGCAGACAAAAATATTTTGAGTAAAGTTAATATCTATTTTTTGAAATGAAAACGATAGTTATACGATGGTTATACGATAGTCATACGATAGTCGGGCAGTGATTTCTAAATTAAAATCAGTCTAAATAATTTTTTTACCTCGGCAACATCTGTTATCTTTGTAGCAATCATTAAGAAGGAGGTTGCCATGAGCCATGATCTGTTAAAAGGGAAAAAAGGGATCATTTTCGGTGCCCTGAATGACAAGTCCATTGCCTGGAAGGTGGCAGAAAAAGCAGCAGAAGAAGGGGCGGAATTTACCCTATCAAATGCTCCGGCAGCCTTACGTTTCGGAGATACCCAGAAACTGGCCGAAAAATATAAAACGATCGTGATCCCTGCCGATGTAACCAAACTGGAAGATATAGAGGAGGTTTTTACCAAAACGCTGGAATATTTCGATGGAAAGATCGATTTTATCCTTCATTCCATCGGCATGTCGCCAAATGTCAGGAAAAAAAGACTGTATTCAGACCTGGATTATAATTATTTCCATCAAACGCTGGATATCAGTGCGTTGAGTCTGCATAAGATCCTGCAAACGGCTTTCAAGATGGATGCCATCAACGAGTGGGGATCGGTAGTTGCTTTGAGTTATGTGGCCGCCCAGCGTACGCTTTATGGTTATAATGATATGGCTGATGCCAAGGCATTACTGGAATCTATCGCGCGGAGTTTCGGTTATATCTACGGACGGGAAAAAAGTGTCAGGGTGAACACCATTTCGCAATCTCCTACCATGACCACGGCAGGGAGTGGCATCAAGGGGTTTGACTCGCTGATGGACTTTACCGAGCGGATGTCGCCACTGGGCAATGCTACGGCAGAAGAGTGTGCCGACTATTGTATCACCCTTTTTTCCGATCTCACCCGCAAGGTGACTATGCAAAATCTGTATCACGATGGCGGTTTCTCCAGCATGGGGATGAGCCTGCGGGCGATGACGCAATACGATAAAAGCTTTAACTGTGACTAAAGAGAAAAAAGCGGGCTCAGCCCGCTTTTTTTATAATGCGACGATCTCAACGCGCCGGTTTTTGGCCTTTCCTTCTTCGGTGGCATTGGTGGCGACGGGAGCTACCGGGCCGGCGCCAAAGGTTTTTAGCTGATCCGCTTTCACATTGTAATTTCTTACCAGTGTATTTTTTACCGAAACGGCCCGGTCTTCTGACAATTTCACATTGGCATCAAAGTCTCCGGCATTATCCGTGTGGCCGACGATCAGAAATTGCTTGCCGGTATGGGCGTTTAAATAAGCTGCAATGTTTTTTAAAGCATCTTCCGATCCCGGTTTGATCTCCGACTTACCGGTGTCGAAATGAATATCGTAAATAGCTATATGTCCGTTTGCAGATAGGTCTTTGTCAAGGCTTGCTGCCGTAACTTTTCCTGTTTCAGCGGCTTCTACTTCAATCACATCCTGGGTGATGAGGGTGGTATTTGAAAAGTCACTGATCACATCCACAATATATACATCATTGTTGTCTTTATGTGTTTTTGCCACGATGATCGCTTTATGGTTGCCAATAGGGTTGTAGGCGAAACCGAATTTTTCCAGGTTCAGGTCATGTTGCGAACCGTAATAATCACCCTGGAAACTGGCAGGACCTTCCTCGAAATCCTCTCCCGGCTTTCCTTCCAGTAATATTTTGTAGCCTTTGCTTTTAAAAGCTTTTTCATAATTTTTCATCACATATGCCGGATTATTATCGGGAGCCACCGAATACTGTATCCGTATGATCTTTCCCTCCAGGTTTAATGGATGTTTATAGTCAGGCTTGCTGATATTATTATCAAAAACAGGAAGTTTATAGTTGTCCCATTTTGTTACTTTGTAATATTCGACGACCGAACCTTCGAATCTCGATACCAGGGGATAGTCTTTTCCTCCCGGGATATCGGTGGTTCTTTGTGCAAAAAGGTTGGTTACATTTACTGCCATTATTACGGCAATCGTTAAAACTGATATTTTTTTCATGTTTTGAATGTTTAATAATTGATAATTAAGATATTTGATGATATTGGTTTTGTTGGCAAACATGGATACCGGTGGAAATTAAAAGCCGGATGTTTTTGGGAATTGGAGAATTGGAGAATTGGAGAAAACCTGATCGATGTTCTTTTGTTATAAGTGAATGTTGCATGAATGATGCAATGTGTTTTTATATAATGTAGCTTATACTATAAATTTTACATTAAGGTTGCATTAGTCTCCTGATTTCTTCATATGTTCAAGAACATGATAGTGAAAATCATGTTAAAACGGGATAAGGTTGTTGGTCCGGAATTCATTTTTTTTTTACATCTTTGTGTAAAATACAATACTATGAAAGCAAAATATGTAACAGGCCTTGCCATCTTATTGGTCCTTTTGTTTTCCGGATGCGGAAGCACCAAAAAGACAACAATCCAAACCATTGAGTCGGAAAAATCAAAAGTGGCGGTATCCAATCAGAAAGAACTTAAAAAAGAAGCTAAGGCGGAATCTGATACCATTACCGTGAAAGAGGAAAAGCTGGTGGAGACCCCCGAAGCTCCCGTTCCTAAGGAGAAATATTTTGTTATCATCGGTAGTTTCCGGTATCCGGAGAATGTGAAAAAGTACGAAGAACAGATGCGTCAGGAAGGTTTTTTGCCGTTTGTCCTGCGTAATGAGGAAGGATTATATAGAGTCGCGGTATTTTCCTATGATGATGAAACAAGAGCCCGGGAGAAGGTACATGCCATCTGGAAGGCTTTCCCGCAGCACGGGGACACTTGGCTGCTGATAAAAAAATAGTAGAATAATTAAAATCATAAGTCCATGTCATATTTAAGATCAGTATTTGTTTTCTTTTTTGGTTTTATGCTAACTTTACAACCTTTAGTGGCACAGCATGTCTCCCCGGAAAAATCCTCACTGACAAAATCCGAACGGCAAATCCTTCAGTCGTATGAAAAATGGTCAAAGATGAAGAATGACTGGCCCAATCTGAACCGGTACAGGAAAGCCAATGCCCTTTTGCCTGCTCCTTCAAAAAATGAGCAAAGGGTTGTTTTCATGGGCAACTCCATTACCGATGCATGGATACGGGTCTCTCCCGGATTCTTTAAGGGAAGACCCTATATCGACAGGGGGATAAGCGGACAAACCACCCCCCAGATGTTGATCCGGTTCAGGCCTGATGTGATCAAACTCAAACCCAAAGTAGTGGTCATTTTGGCCGGTACAAACGATATTGCAGGTAATACAGGTCCCTCCACATTGGAGATGATAGAGGATAACCTGGCTTCCATGGCCGAGTTGGCACGGTATCATCATATCAAAGTCATTCTGTGCTCTGTGCTGCCGGTATATGATTATCCGTGGCATCGCGGTCTTAAGCCGGCAGAAAAAATTGTTACATTGAATAAATGGATAAAAAAATATGCCCGGAAAAACAATATGTACTATCTGGACTATTATTCATCAATGGTAGATGAGCGCAAAGGAATGAAAAAGGAATATTCGGAAGATGGCGTTCATCCCAATAAAGCGGGTTATAAGGTGATGGAGCAACTTGTTGAAAAAGCCATTCATGATGTCTTAAACGAGGACTGATCGTTACAGGAATATCCACCCGGTCAACAAGATAATGATGATTCCTGTTATTCCCTGAAAGAATGTGGAGACAGTTTGTGTTTTCAGGGCGGTTGCCGTATCCAGTTCGGTAAATTGAGCCACTACCCAGAAAAAACTATCATTCAAATGGGATACGGTCATAGCTCCGGCACCCACTGATAAGACAGTTAAGGCCCGTCCCAGGGGAGAAGCGAGGCCAAAAGACTCAAGCAGGGGAGCAACGATAGCGGCTGTGGTAATGATCGCAACAGTAGAAGAGCCCTGGGCTGATTTCAGGATAGCTGCGATCAGGAATGGCAGTAACAGACCTATCTTTAGTCCGGAAAAACCCGAGCCGATAATATCGCCGATGCCTGTGGCACGAAGGATGGCCCCGAAAGCGCCGCCGGCGCCGGTGATCAGAATGATGATGCCGGCGTCTTTCAATCCTTTGGTGACCCAGTCGAAATGGGTTTCTTTCGTCGTCTTGCTTTTCAGGGCAAAAGCAAGGAATACGCCTATGAACAGGGCCATTACAGGATGCCCTATAAAATTAAAGATGGCAGCCAAGCTCCCTGTGCCAAAAGGGTGGGTCGGATAGTCTGTGAAGGATTTCAGGGCAATTAACAGGATCGGAACAATGATGGGAGCAAAGGATAGTCCGGTGGAAGGCAGTTTTTCAATGTGGGTCCCGGTATTTTCCTCTTTTGACAGGGCTCCTCCAAACTTTTTCCCGATATATTTCGCCCAGAAAAAACCAGTCAGTGAGACAGGTATGGCC
>WFSC01000042.1 GCA_015486185.1 Bacteroidales bacterium
GGGCTTATCCCGGAGGTATTGCTCTGGCAGAAAATATGAAAAAGATATATGTAGCCGACATTGAAGCCCTTGGAGCCCGCACACGTTTTGACGAGATGCATGCCACTGGAAAGAAAGCGTCCAAAAATGGAGCATATAATGCCCACCGGATGATGGCCATGATCTCGGTCATACCATTTCCGGATGATACCCAACTAAACGCGTGGACAAAAACCGTACAGGAGATAAATAATCTGAACCGGCTGGCACTGGCCTCCCTGCTGCCACGCAAGAACAGGAAACCTGTCCCTGTACCCGAACGAATCGGAGAACCTTCCGTATTCAAACATGTTCTTTATATCATCAAGGAGAACCGCACCTACGACCAGGTGCTGGGGGATGTGACACAGGGGGATGGGGATCCCTCCCTTTGTGCCTTTGGTGAAGAGGTAACACCCAATATGCATAAGTTGGTAAGAGAATATCAGTTACTGGATCACTACCATGCTTCCGGAAAATGTTCGGCTGAAGGACATTTGTGGACCGATGCATCCATTGTCACCGATTATATCGAAAAAAATGTCAGGGTGTGGTATCGCAGTTATACCCATGTATTGTATGATGCCATGGCTTATCCCAAAACCGGTTTTATCTGGGATAATGCCCTGGATCATGGAAAAAGTGTTGTGATCTATGGAGAAGCTTCCGTTCCTTTTGATTACGGCAATAAAAAATGGACCGATATCTACCATGATTTTCTGGCAGGCAAGCCCGTTCCCTTTAAGAATAAAACGACCATTGACAGGGTCAGAGGGATCCTCTCCCCTACCTATCCGGCTTACGACAGCCATAATTTCCCGGATATCATGCGGGCCGATGCATTTATCAAAGACCTGCATCGTTACGAACAGATGAAAGGGGACGCTTTGCCTAATCTGATCGTTATGGCCCTGCCCAATGATCATACAGCCGGCACTGCTCCCAACCACCCCACACCCCGCGCCATGGTAGCCGACAATGACGTAGCCCTGGGACGTATCATAGAAGCACTGACAAAAAGCAGGTTCTGGAAAAATACGGTTGTCTTTGTGACGGAAGATGATTCCCAGGCCGGATGGGATCATCTATCTGCTTACCGTACCGTGGGCATTGTTATCAGTCCTTACTCCCGGCTGCACAGGACCGTTTCCACCACCTATAATCAAACCTCCATGATACGCACCATCGAACAAATTCTCGG
Organism: Bacteroidales bacterium; assembly: GCA_015486185.1. GTDB lineage: Bacteria > Bacteroidota > Bacteroidia > Bacteroidales > VadinHA17 > DRPN01. Next base: position 1,220 of record WFSC01000042.1, read on the forward strand.
GCTCCCTCCCATGAATATTGAAGATGCCACTGCAAAACCGATGAGGGATGTTTTTACCTATACACCGGATTACACTTTATATAAGCATGAAGAAAACCGGATCCCGCTCGACGAAATGAATCCTCCCCAAACAGCTCTTACAGGGAAAGACCTTTACTATGCCACACAATCGGCCCGTCTGGCACAACGGGGGATCGACGCCGGAGAAGATGACCTGATGAACCGCATTATCTGGCACTCTTTCCGCAAAGATGCCCCTTACCCGGAAGATATGGCCGGAAAGGAGGATGATGAACAATGAGGGAATGAGGGAATGAGTGAATGAGTGAATGAGTGAATGAATGGAAGAAGAAGAGAATGTTTATATTATATAAAATAAAGAAGTAGTAATTATGAGAGCCAGAAGCCTGATCTTTTTCTCTCTGCTGATCGCCGGACTGTTTTTTTCATGTTCGCGGCCGGAACAGGGAAAGATAGTTATTGACACCGGATGGAAGTTTCATACCGGTGATAATCCGTCCTATGCCTCACCGTCTCTAAACGACAGCAGTTGGAAAGACATCTCTCCGCTGAAAGTATGGGATGCACAGGGATATGTTGACCTGGATGGTTTTGCCTGGTACCGCGTCCATGTTAAGATCCCGTCTTCCCTCAAAAAACATTCGTATTTCAAAGATACGCTTGTGATCTTTTTGGGCAAGATCGACGACCGCGATCAGACATGGTTGAATGGCAAACCGCTGGGACAAAACGGCATAACGGTAGATGCCGGAACAAAGTTCTCCGATACCATTCCCAATCAGGGAGAAACCTGGGCCACTCCCAGAAAATACGCACTCCCGGTAAATGATCCACGTATAAAATGGGATGGTGACAATGTTCTGGCTATCCGTGTATTTGACCGCGGCGGACTGGGCGGATTATATGGTCCCGCTCCGTATATATCAATGCGGGATATCAGCGATTATGTTGCCATTGATCTGAACAGTGAACCTTTCATCATAAAGAAACAAGTCAATTATAAAAAAATCGTTGTCTTGAGGAATACATCTAAAAAGGATAATTTTAAAGGGACCTTATCCTTAGAAGTACGTAACCAGGAAAACGGACGGGTGATCTACAGTGAATCTACTGAGATGAAGATTGATGCCGGCCAGGTAGTCAAGCATACCATTTCATATATAAACATTGATACTGCCGATTGCCTGTTAAAATGTTCCTTCAAACCTGATAAGTCAGGTAATGTAATTATAGCTTCTGTCGGGGCTCCCTATATCCTGACCCCTCCACCCGGGGACTTTCCTCATATCAACGGTGCACGCACGTATGGTGTACGCCCGGGACATCCTTTTCTTTACCGGATAGCAGCCACAGGAAAAAGACCGTTGGCTTATCAGGCTGAAAAGCTGCCCGGGGGTCTGAAGATAAACAGCAAAACAGGTATTATCACCGGAAGCATTACAAAAAACGGGGTGTATCCCGTCCGCCTGCTGGTCCATAATATGCTGGGCACGGACACGGCAACTTTACGGATCCGGGTAGGGAATTTGCTGGCACTGACTCCGCCGATGGGATGGAACAGTTGGAATGTGTGGGGATTGAGTGTAAATGCAGAAAGAGTAAAAGATGCAGCCGATGCTTTTATATCCACCGGACTGGCTGATCACGGATGGAGTTTCATAAATATTGATGACGGTTGGGAAGCTCCGAACAGGCAGGCTGACGGCTCCATTACAGGTAACGAAAAGTTTCCTGATTTTAAGGACCTCTCCCGATATGTCCATAGCAAAGGATTAAAGCTGGGAATATACTCCAGTCCGGGTCCCCTGACCTGTGGCGGTTATCTGGGCAGCTACCAACATGAATACCAGGATGCACAGACCTGGGCTGACTGGGGCATTGATTATATTAAATACGACTGGTGCTCCTATGAAAAAATTGCCAAAGATCACAGTCTTGAAGAGTTGCAGAAACCGTATATTCTCATGCGCAAGGCTCTTGATACTGTAAACAGGGATATCATTTACAGTATGTGCCAGTACGGCATGGGCCATGTATGGGAATGGGGCGCCAAAGTGGGTGGTAACCTGTGGCGCACCACCGGCGATATCACTGATACCTGGCAAAGCATGTCTAATATCGGATTCAGACAAAATATCACCTCGCCTTTTGCCTCGCCGGGCCATTGGAATGATCCGGATATGCTGGTCGTCGGCTGGGTCGGCTGGGGACCGAAC
>WFSC01000043.1 GCA_015486185.1 Bacteroidales bacterium
CTTCTTGTTGATGGAAAATTCTTCATTCCTTACCAAAATATTCCCTGGCAATGCATCATCAAAGGTGACGGGAAGTATGCATCCATTGCAGCAGCCTCCATCCTGGCTAAAACCCACCGGGATGAATACATGATCAGGTTGCATAAAAAATACCCGGTTTATCACTGGGATAAAAACAAAGGATACCCCACCAAAGCCCACCGCCAAGCGATCCGTGAATATGGGATCACTCCCTATCACCGGCGCACTTTCCGCTTGCTGGACGAACAAACGGAAATATCATTCACCCGGTCCGATGAATAAAAACAATAAAAAGTTTAACACAGATCCTCTGCGCTGCTCTGCGGCCCTCTGCGTGAAAGCTTTTATTCCCAGCAACTAGGAACCAGCAACCAGCAACCAGCAACCAGCAACCAGCACCTGATGAAGCGATGAAGAGATGATGCGATGAAGCGATAAAGCGAATTGGTTTAAGGGGTTAGAGTTTAAGGGGTTAGAGTTTAGAGGATTAAAGTATAGTATAGATTCTTCGCGATTCTCTGCGCTGCTCTGCGGTCCTCTGCGTGATAGCTTTTATTCCCAGCAACCAGCAACCAGCAACCTGAAACTAGTCCTCCTTCAATGAATAAACTTTATATTTGTGTATATTTCCTCACGGAATTTTCTTTATTTTGCCACCTGTAACCAGAAACAACAACTCAGTAATAATAAATTAAACACAACAATTATGAAACGTATTGGAATATTCTTTTTAGGCCTGTTCCTGTTGATCACACCTGTACTGCAGGCAGATGAAGGGATGTGGCTTCTGCCATTGCTGGAAAAACTGAATATCGGCACCATGACCCGTATGGGGCTTAAACTAACAGCCGACGATATATACAGCATCAACCATTCGAGTCTGAAAGATGCTGTTGTTATTTTCGGAGGAGGCTGTACCGGCGAGATCGTCTCTGACCAGGGTCTTCTGTTAACCAATCATCACTGTGGATATGGTTCTATCCAGGAACACAGTTCCATGGAACATAATTACCTGGAAAACGGGTTTTGGGCTCAGTCCCGGAAAGACGAACTTCCCAATCCCGGATTAAAAGTTACATTCCTCGTACGAATGGAGGATGTGTCGGATCAGATCCTTCCGGCATTGAGTGACACCATGTCCGAAGCCACCCGCGCACAGACCATAAACCGTATCAGCAAAAAAATCGTTAAAAAAGCCACCGACAGCACGGATTACGTGGCCTCTGTCCGTTCTTTCTTTACCGGAAACGCTTTTTACCTGCTGGTTTATGAGATATATAAGGACGTACGGTTGGTAGCTGCACCCCCTTCTTCTATCGGGAAATTCGGAGGCGATACCGACAACTGGATGTGGCCCCGGCATACCGGCGATTTCAGTGTTTTTCGTGTGTACATGTCCCCCGACGGAAAACCTGCAGAATATTCTCCGGACAACATCCCGCTGAAACCCAGGCACTATCTTCCTGTTTCCCTGAAAGGCGTCCATCCCGGAGATTTTTCCATGGTCATCGGTTATCCGGGCGGCACAACCCGGTATATGACTACCTATGAAATTAACGAGGTCATGAACATCACCAACCCGAACCGTATAAAAATACGGGGTATCCGCCAGGAAATCCTTTGGAAAGATATGATGGCCAGCGAAAAAGTAAGGATACAGTATGCTGACAAATATTCCATGTCCAGCAATTACTGGAAATTTTCCATCGGCCAGAACCAGGACCTTAAAAAACTGAATGTAAAAGCCCAGAAACTCGCACTCCAGAAAAAATTCAGTGAATGGGTTACCAGCGATCCTGAAAGAGAAAAAAAATATGGGCAGGCCCTTGATCTGATAAAAAAAGCCATTCAGGGAAGGGCTGATTACCGGTATGCCACACAATATATCAGTGAAGCACTTATCCGCGGCAGCGAAGTGATACTCTTCTCTTTCCGCGTACGTCAACTGGAGAATGCCCTGAAAAGCAAAGACCCGCAACAAATCACCAAGACAGTAGAGTCTGCCCGAAAAACAGCCCGGAGTTTTTATAAAGACTATAATCCTCCTACCGACAGGGCTGCCTCAAAAGCTATGTTCAGGCTTTTCGCCGAAAATGTAAAACCCGAATACCAGCCGGATATTTTTCCGATGATCAGAAAAAAATATAAAAACAATTTTGATAAGTATATCGACCATATGTTTGACAAATCGATCTTTACCGATTCAACCCGTTTTTATGCCTTTTTACAGAACCCCAAACTCAGGAAATTAATGAAAGATCCGGCATATGATGCTGCCCAGTCCATTATTAATGAATATTTTATACTCTCCGATAAAGAATCGGAATATGATGCTGAACTTAATAAGGGACGCCGTTTGTATATGGCAGGACTCATGGCTATGAACCCGGACAAGATCTTTTATCCGGATGCCAATTTTACCATGCGGCTGACTTACGGCACTGTCGAGGGATACACCCCCAGAGATGCCGTTTATTACAAATATTTTACTACCCTGAAAGGGGTCATGGAAAAAGAAGATCCCCATAATTATGAATTCATCGTTCCTGAAAAACTTAAAGAATTATATAAATCCAAAGATTTTGGCAGATATGGTGAAGACGGGATCATGCATGTATGTTTTATCACCAATAATGATATCACCGGCGGAAATTCCGGAAGTCCGGTAATGAATGGCAACGGCGAACTGATCGGACTGGCCTTTGACGGCAACTGGGAAGCCATGAGCGGAGACATTGCTTTTGATAACAACATCCAGCGTTGCATTGTCGTTGACATCAGATATGTCCTTTTCATTATGGATAAATATGCCGGAGCCCGCCATCTGGTTGATGAAATGACCCTTAGAAAATAATACGGTCTGCCGAAAACTGACGATAATACAGGTTGGTTACATATTTTATACCGTGAAAATTACATGACGATGAATATCAGTCTGAAGGAAATACTGGCTACTTTTATGGTCTTGTTTGCCGTGATCGATATCACCGGTTCGATACCGATCATTATTGATATCAAAAGCAAAGTAGGAAAAATAGAAGCAGAAAAGGCCACTCTGGTTTCCTTTCTCATTATGTTTGCCTTTTTGATCATCGGAGAACCGCTTCTGGGATTTTTCGGTGTGGACATTTCTTCTTTTGCCATTGCCGGTTCATTTATCCTGCTGTTTCTTGCCCTTGAGATGGTTCTGGGCATACAGTTCTTCAAACATGATACTCCGGGAGGAGGCTCTATTGTTCCCATCGCTTTCCCCCTGATCGCCGGCGCCGGATCCATTACCACCCTCCTGTCCCTGCGTGCCTCCTACGCCACCATCAACATATTGGGCGGCTTGTTGCTTAACATGGTTATTGTTTACCTGGTGCTGAAAGCCACCAAATGGTTCGAGAGGATACTGGGCCCGACCGGATTATATATCCTTCAAAAATTTTTCGGAATCATCCTTCTCGCCATTGCCATACGCCTCTTTGTCAGTAATGCCGGAATCCACCTCAACAATGCCCCCTGATATAACCATATATACCGACGGCGCGGCCCGGGGCAACCCGGGACCGGGTGGTTATGGCGTAGTACTAATGTCCGGCAAACGCCGGAAAGAATTATCCGAAGGTTTCCGCCTCACCACCAACAACCGCATGGAGTTACTGGCTGTTATCAAAGGCCTCGAAGCACTTAAGATACCCGGCAGCCGCGTAACCATATATACCGATTCAAAATATGTGGCCGATGCAGTAACCAAAGGATGGGTTTTCCAATGGGAACAAAAAGGTTTTAAGAAAAAAAAGAACCCGGACCTGTGGAAACGCTTTCTGGAACTTTTCCGTCAGCACAAGGTCCAACTGGTCTGGGTAAAAGGACATAACAATATCCGGGAAAATGAGCGGTGCGACCGGCTGGCGGTAGAAGCATCCTACGGAAAAAACCTGAAAGAAGATACAGGTTATATTGCCTCACAACAGGATAATACCCTTTTCGACAACCCGGAAAAGGGATGATCCCTTTTTATGCCTAAACATGCCAACCTGTAACTCAACCTGTTTTATTTCAACCCTGTAACATGTTGTCCTACAATTAGTTATAATGGTGTAAAATATTTCTACGTAGTTATCTACGTAGATTTTTTACCCCTCCTCCATCCCTTCCCCTCATGAGGGGGAGGGAGCAAGGGAGGGGGTCGTCACAGCTTATTTTTTCTGGACCTTGTAGATCCGTCTTACTTTCTGATCCTTGCTGGTAATGGATATCATATAAATACCTGGGTGATAGTTTTGCATATTGATCTCTTTCACCTGGCCGATCTGCACCTGCTCATATTTCTTTACAAAAACTTTTTTACCGGTAATATCCATTACGACCACGGTAAAGTCCTCCGGTTTCTGAATGGTAAAACGAATATGAAGATTTTCATCCACCGGATTGGGATAGGTTTTCACCGACCAGCTCACCGGTTTATCATTTACTGCCGTCACATCCAGCTCAAAAGGTTGCTGAAAACCCTGGGTCAGGATCATATCCCCGCCTGTGAGGGTGGTCACTGCCACTTCACCCACTGTAAACGAGAGGCTTACCGTACCGTTATCTAAATATCCGCCGGCAGAAGCCACTACGGTGGGGGACAAACTTTGTCCCCTGACGAAAAACGCACTGGAAACAAGCAATAAAAGAACGATTATTTTTTTCATGATCTTCTGTTTATAAAAAAATTAAATCAATTTTTTACAAGTTATGTCATTCCGGTTAAATACCAAAATACCCGGGTTTATTTCTGTTGTTGTTTTAAAGCTTCGATCTCTTTCTTGAGCATCTCAATCTCCTTTTGCTGTTCCTGAATGGCTTTATTCAAAACAGGGATCAATTCTGAAAGAGCTACGCCATACGTATCATGTTTTTTATTGTAAACTACCATTTTAGGGTACACTTTTTGTGCTTCCTGGGCAATATAACCGGTATGTGTTACACCGGGAATTTTTGAAAAACTATAATTTACAACATTCAATCTGTTAACAATATCCAAAGCATTTATACTGGCCTTGGAAACATTCATCTTTAATCTCCTGTCAGAATTCTGGACCAATTCAAGTGTCCCGTCATTTAATTGAATACTACCCTGATAATTATTCCCACCGTCATAAAACACTATCATATAATTTTTTCCACTACCGTCGTTACTCCCTGCTTTAACATATAATCCATAATTACTTGATGTCCCTCCGGAATTATTGAATCCCGCAGCATATCCGGTTCTGGAAATATCAAGAGTTAAGCTGCCATTAAACTTCAAATAATCGTTTGCAAAGTCGCCATACACCAAAGCATTATGATAATTATCCGATCCGGTATAGTTATTTTCGATCACCAGTTTGTTGCTACCGGTTTCATTATAACCTGCTCTATCCCCCAGAAATACATTTCTGCTGCCTGCAGCATTGTAACCGGTTTGTGTTCCCAGATATACATTATTGCTTCCCCCGGCGTCGGAGTACCCGGCTTCCCGGCCAATAAGAACATTTTCAGAACCTGTTGTGATCCCGAAACCGGTAACATATCCAACGGTGACATTGTGATGACCGGAAGTTAATTTACTTCCCGAGTAATATCCCAATATGGTATTTCCACTGCCATTACTGACTTTAGTAGCATTACCCCATTCATATCCTGAGGCTTCCCCCAGGTAGGTATTAAAGTGTCCCGTCACACCGTACCCTGCCAGGAAGCCTACCAGGGTATTGTAATCGCCATTTACATTATGAAAACCAGCCCCATAACCGATAAAAACGCAACCGTCATCATCCTGCGAGTTATATCCTGCTTTGTTCCCAATAGCTACGGTAGAAGATGCTGTAGTAGTACTATGTCCGGCCTCACGCCCGATGAAGGTATTGTTCGATCCGCCTGTAAGTGCAATGCCACTGCTGTTCCCAATACAAATATTATAGCTGCTGAGTGCTGCATAGCCGGCACTGTCGCCTATAAAGATATTGTTGTTTGCATCTTTTGCTGTAAATCCGGCCTGATACCCAAAATACAGATTTCTGTAACCAGTTTCATTGTTTTTCCCGCTTTCACTTCCTATAAAAACATTAGAGCCCCCTGTTTTATTATTTAGGCCACTTTCTTTTCCAATAAACACATTATCCGATGCATAAGCATTTGCACCGGAATAACCTGCCTTGTATCCCAAAAAGGTATTGGATTCACCACGTATGATTCTGAAACCCGCATAATGACCAATGTAAGTATTATACGATCCTTCTGTATTGTAAAACCCCGTGTTGGGACCTATAAAAGTATTGTAATTCCCTGTGATATTGTTGTACCCGGCCTGGAAACCCAAAAAGGTGTTCCACCTTCCCAAAGTATTGTTATATCCGGTACGATAACCAAAAAATGAGTTATAATTACTATTGGTAAAATATCCGCTTTTGTATCCCACAAAAGAATTAAAATAGCCGGTATCATTCTTATAACCGGCCTGATTGCCAATATATATATTCCCATAGCCCGAAGTAGTACTGAAACCACTTCCTTTTCCTATAAAAATATTCTCATTCGCACTCACATTGGAATATCCTGACTGGTAGCCCAAAAAAATATTGTTTCCACCTACTGTATTATGCATCCCGGCCTGGTAACCAAAAAACTGGTTATAAAGCCCGGAGGTGATATTTTCTCCGCTCTGATGGCCGATAAAATAGTTGTCTTTGTCCAGGTGCATCAACTGGGCCGTACCACCCTTGGTCATACCGAAACCGCCGATGGCAAAGCCGCCGCGCGGTCCCTTGGCCTGCGACTGGTCAATATAAATACGTACACTGTCCGGCGTGATCCGCATATAATCCTGGCTGCTGCCTTTGGTCATACCGAACCCACCGATGGCAAACCCGCCGCGGGGACC
>WFSC01000044.1 GCA_015486185.1 Bacteroidales bacterium
GACTCAATGCCTGCCTCCTGCATCATCTGTTCAACGGTCAGCGTATCACTGTAGGATGATAACAACACCATATCCAGGAGGGAAGGATCCTTGATGGTCACATCATCCCCGTACTTTTTCTTCAGAGCCATCATCTTCCCCATGGTATTGTCCCGGTGGATCACTTTACTGTCCAGGTTGATCTCAGCAAACGCAAAGTTCAAAAAATGAGAGTTGGACATTGCAAGTTTTTCTCCTATAGGGTCATAGATCTCAGATGGAAGAAAAGGAATGCCTTCACAGGCGCTGACAAAAAAGGACTGGCAGGAAAGGGCCCAGTATTTTTGCATGATACCCCCATGGTACCGGGAAGAAAACACCAGAATATCGGGATGTTGCCGGGCATACTCTTTTTTCAGCTCTTCAAAATTGAGATCAAAGCAGATGAGCATACCCACTGTCCCGAAATCGCACTGGAATACCCGCGCTTCTTTCCCCGGTACAATGCCTTTGTCGATCTCACCAATGGTCGGATAGTTTTTATAATAAGTCCCTGCCACCTTCCCATCCCTGTCGATCAGGATGCTGGCATTGCGAAAGGTTCCGTCGTCCATTGCGAATTTGGAAGAATAAACGATATAGGTATGATGGGCCCGGGCCACCTCCTCAAAATGTTTCAGGATCTTATTGCCACGTATGCGGTAAAATTCCATTTCCAGTTCTTTTTTCTCCACCATTCCCGCCGGACGGTCACACGCTTCGGGCAGGACGATCAGATCGGGCCTGTAAGGGAGCACCTGCTCCATGTAACTGTCCCAGAAACCGATCATCGTATCCACGATCTCACCAGGCGGCATCTTCAGATCGATCACCGGTGTCAATGGCCCTATGGATACTACCCGCACCAATCGTTTGGCCTGTAGCGGCAGTACTATAAAAAACAACAGGCCCACCCAAAACATTGTTTTCTTTTTCATAATATTCACCAGTTTACGTGAGTATCAATATATTTTATCAGAGAATCTGCCATTCTTTTTTGTTCCTCTTCCTGCGGATGGAGATAACCTCCTTTGTAAAAGAAGAAATAATAACTGATATCCGGATCGTGCATCTCTTCCACCGCCTGTTTCACATATCCCCGCCAGGGACGGTGTTCCCTCACAGCATTCATGCATCCCAACGTACAGATGATCTTGCTTTCCGGATATACCCTCCGTATTTTTTTCAGAAAATCCTTGTACGCTGTCACTACCTGTTCTCCGTCAGGGACTTTTCCCCCGAAACGCGTGATCATCTGCGGATGGTCGGGACGCTCGAACAAGGCTGCATCGTTCTGAAAGAGATTGATCACCACAATGTCCGGTTTGTAAAGGGAAAAATCCCATTTGCTGGCGGGATCATCGGGGTTCAGACGGTACCACATCTCCGGCATGATCAGCGGATACCAACTCACCATCAGTCCTATCCCTCCCCTGGCAATACAGGAATATCCTGCATGGTAATGCCGGGCAGTCAGGGCACCGTAAGCCACATAATTATCCGTATAGGTGCTGTCATAATAGTCGTGGCCCGAATGATCATGCACCGAAGCGCCCACGGTAATAGAATTGCCGTAAAACTCCATATTCCGCTGCGGAGGAGGAGGCAAGGCCAGAAACTCTCCCGCAGGCTCTGTCCTGAAGCCGTAAAACCAGGTAGGGCCCCGGTCCACCCGCCGGAATAATTCGAGGGTATGGACTGTGTCTTTCATATCCTCTGCGAGCAGGATCCATTTCTTCACGGTATCCGGATGGAATACCTTCACCACACTGTTATCCACGACCACATTGTAATAATTCCTGCCGGAGCCATCCCTGAGCAGTGCCCATACTTTCGTTCCTCTGATCCGTACCAACACAGAACTCCCGGGCCAGTAAAGCACGACTGCACTGTCGGCAAGATGTTCCACCCGTCCGGAATAACGTACCCGTTCATCCCCGGGAGTGAGGATAACATCACGGGCACAGGAGGTCATGAGTAATAAAACAGCACCGGCAATTATTAGGCACTTTTTCATGGGTGTTTGTTTTTACATTATCTGAAAGACATCTGCCATGAATAAGGTTGCAAAACTCCTTGATGTATATCATAGACTCGTTGGTGGGTCTGCATGACATCCTTCACAAGGTCTCTGTATATCAGATCTTTCACGTCCACCATCCCGATATTATAGTTCTCGCCATCACCCCGCCCTGTCACCGGCTGGTCTCTCCAGAGAAACCAGAAAGTAGCCACCACAGCCGGATGGGCAAAGGCATGCTCCACATAATTGCGATAGGCTTTGCCACGGGCTTCCTGGTCAGGTACTTTGACCAGCCCGGGATAAAGGCCCCTCCCCGGCACCCCGAAATGGAATTCCCCCACCAGAATCGGCATATCCAGCAATGCAAAAACATGATCCAGTTTTTCTTTGGGTAACGTATAAGTGTATCTGTTGAAACTGAACACATCAAATATTTTCGCCGTTTGGATCATCTCATCCGAGATGTTCAGATTACCAAAACGCATGCCCAGGATCAGGTGATTTGTATCATATTTTTTAATAGCCCGGACAACCACTTTCAAAAAATGACGGTATGCATCATAGACAAACTGTTTTCTGCGTTCGGGCGTATCGCCTTCAGACAGGAATTTTATCAGCTTTTCTTTGGTCTTCGTTTCCGGCCCCGCCAGGAAAGCATCCACCACCAACGACTCCCTCCCCGGGAAAACAGGCTCATTCCCCAGGAAATACCCCAGTACCCGGGGATCCTTCCTGATCGGAGCACACTGTTCCCGCGCTACCTTATCAACCTTTTCCTCAAAATCCCCGGAGTAAACATCGGGAAAACCCATGATCCCCTCTTCGATACCCAACCCATAAAGGAATTTTGCATATACCATCGTATCATTAAGGTCTGGTACCGACCAATTGATCGCATTGAAACCCCACGCCTGCATTCTTTCAACCGCTTTTTCTTTCCATTTCTGTCTCCATTCCTTACCGTAATGCCGGTACTGGTTCCAGAGACTATACGACACCAGCGGCGCTTCCCCGTCACGCCGACGCATAAATTCCTCGGGAGGCATTTCCTCGAAAATATAATTTCTGTTTTTGGTACGGGTATAACTACCGGGGCTCACACCATTCATGCCGGTAGCCAGGAACAGGTGACCAAAGGGATCCACAAACCACCACCGTCCCTTGATTTTTTTTGTGTAGAAAAAACCTGTAGCTTTTGCAACCTTTTCCGGAAATCCCCCATAAGGATCCCGCTGCAACAAACTTTTCTGCTGCTCCACCAATGAATCGTCAGCACTCCAACATTCTCTCAATTGTTCGATATTGTATACATCACCAGGACACCTTTCCGGTATCCATTGCCCGAATTTATCCACCAACACTTTAGGCTTAATGACCTTGCCGGGAACCTTTTCTTTCGACAAGGAAATCCCATATATTTCTACAACAGGATCATCGAGCGGTCTCTCCAAACGAAGAACGATAGAATCCACTTTATCTAACGGACCGGTTCTGACATCCCAGATATTAAACCAGCCCGTCTCCAACGAATGACTGTAAAGATTCGCCATCTCGCTGCCTTCCGTAAAGGGCTTCCGGAAAAAATGCAAAGGCACCGGAAACGTGATCCTGGCACCCTGAAAGGGATATATGCTGATCTCCGTGTATCCGTGGCCTGTATATAATCCCAGATTATAGCGCTGTGGTGAAGATACTTTGAGATCCAGTACAAGGTAATCATAACCATCCCAGTCTTCCGGCAACTCAAAAGAACTTACAGACCAACTAAAACGTGTACTATCAGAGGTAAACTGCACTCTTTTACTTTGAGGACCTGAGTGACACGATATCAAAAAAAGAAATAACCACGGGACCACCCGGAAGTTTAGTAGGCGCATTTCAATATTTGTTTTGATGTTATATCCCGCTCATATACTTTTTTCTTATCGTTCACTGAAAATACTTTTTGGGTTACCAGTAAACAAAGATTCATCGTCTCTTTCCTTATTACGGTCAGGGGATAAGTGTTTTTATATGCAATGGGATATATTATATATAACCCTACAAGTATATATGAAAAACTCTTGTTCCTAACCAAATATCTTATTAAGATGAAATTATTTACTTTACCCCCGACAATTACCGGAAAGGCTCACATCACATTCAGGACCATCCTGCTTCTCTCGTTATTTTTCTTCTCTTGCCCGGTAATCCATGTGTATTCCCAGGATATCCGCCAGTTAAAGGTACGAAAAGGTCATCCCACCCTTTTTGTGACTCCAGAGATGGTACAGGAGATCCGGACAAAACAAGTCGACCTTGCCAGCTTCCATAATTATGTAAAAACAAGCAGGATGAAACTCACGAACGATCCTTCCGATACCATAAAGATCCGGCAGGAGGTAGATGACAAAACCCTCAAAGGTCATATAGATTATTACATCAACGACTGTATGTGTTATGGAGTAGATGCTTTTATCAATCAGGATCCTCTGGCCAAAGCTTACGCGAGACAGTATGTTCTCTCTCTTCTCGATCGCCCGATCAGCGGGGATGATGATATGCCGATACGGGGTAAATTATTTGCATTGGGAGTATTGTATGATTTTCTTTACGATGACCTAGAACCATCCCTGAAAAAAAAGATACGGAACGAAATACTTGATATGGTCCATTATGTGGATAGCAAATGGCATTATATCTCCCACGCCAATGCCGGAGGGCACTCCCGTTTTGGAAATATTTCAGCCCTGGTGGGTTTGCTTCCTATCTATCATGACATTGAGCCTGACAATGCAAGCCGTTATTTTAACTATCTCGGCTATGTGGTGAGCAACTGGAAAAATATCTTCAATCCTTTGCAGGAATGGGTGAACGGCGGAGGCTCTCACAGCATGGGCTGGGCTTATGGGGCTTCATACTCCACCTTTTATCCATACATGGCATGGGAGTTTGCCACAGATGAAGCATCATGGTTCACCGACTGGCAAAAGGAAAAGCCCTATTTCAATCTTTACGGGTTAAGGAATGACTATAATGAAGATGAAAGAAACCAGGGAGCCTACGACAACTTCCCTTTTTGGGAAGATGTATGGTCATCGGAATATTCTCCTAATCTCCAGGGTCTGCAGGTACTTTTCTCTGCAGGTTATTTTGGGGACAAGCATGCTCAATGGTTTTACAACCATATGAAAAAAAGGAACTTGCACGGTTGGATGTTCGATAACAACCCCTGGGATATCCTTTACAGAAATTTCTCATCCGATGCCGGCACACCTCCCGAAGACTTGCCCCTTTCACGTTTTTTCCCACATTCCGGTTTTGTGGTGATGAGGGATTCCTGGGATTTCAAAAAAAACACGCTCATGGTGTTCAAGTCTTCCTCTTTTTATGCGGCCGGGCATCACCATAAAGACCAGAATGCTTTCACCATTTACTACAAGGGGCCCCTGGCCATTGACGCCGGCACTTATGAAGCTTGTGGTGGCTGGGGCAGCATCCATTTCTGGAATTACTACACCCGTTCGGTGGCACACAATACCATGCTCATATACGATCCTTCCGAATCTTTCAACGGATATTCCAATGACGGAGGACAGCGTTTTTTCCCCATTGATGACCCATCCTATGAAGATGTTATTGAAGGAGGCGCCAACCACCTGGACGGGATCATCCATTATGAAAACAACCCAACATATACCTATACTGCGGGAGATGCTACGAAGGCATACAGTTCAAACAAGCTCACATCTTTTGTTAGGTCAATCGTTTACCTGAGGAATTACTCTTATGGCCACCCTGCCATGATCGTTTATGACAAGGTGATTTCAAAAAAGGCTGGTTACAAAAAGACCTATCTCCTGCATTCCATCCGGGAACCGGCCGTGGACAGTAATCTGGTCACCATCAATATCGATGACGGGATGAATACTGCAAACAAAGCAGTACTCTTTCAGCAAACCCTCCTCCCCAAAAATGCCATGCTTGTCAAAATCGGCGGGCGGGAAAATGATCAGCAGTTCTACGTGGCAGACGACGGCCATGGTCAACCGCATAATTATGATGAAAATGCCAACTATAACACTACCTCGCAAAGATATTTGCGCGAGTTCAGGGAAGGTGGCGAATGGCGTGTGGAAGTGAGCCCCTCAGACACTTCCGAAGAGAATGAGTTCCTGCATGTATTGTCTGTCACGGACGGGAAGGAAGGTGTTCATCCCCTGCCCGTGAAATACATCTCTTCCGATCATATTGACGGCGTGATCGTCAGCGATGAGAATGGTCTGAAAAAAACGGTTGTTCTATTTTGCAGGGAAAATGAATCATTGGATGACACAGTCGGGATCCCGGACGGAATAATTTTTCAGGATATTTTGATCACAGGACTAAAAGAAAATACAAAATATGTAGTCGAACGTCTTCCTGCGGGGATTCACATCAAAAGTGCATGGTCACCCAACCTTGAAAGTACAGATCAGGGTACTTTGTGGCTGAATGAAAGTATGCAACCTATATTGGCCCGTTTCACCTGGGAAACAGATCCTTGCCGCCGTGCAGTACAGTTCAACGCTCAGAAAACGCGTAGTGATATTACGGGCTGGGTTTGGGACTTCGGTGACGGACAGCAGGCTACCCTACAGAAACCCCTGCATCAATACGATACTGCAGGAACTTATTCTGTCACCCTTATTGCCACCAGGGGAACTAACGAAGACACCCTCACCCGGGAGATCACCGTTCCACCGGTTATCCGGATGCCCCAAACCGCCGATGCCGTTCGTTGCGGACCGGGCACCCTGACCCTTGTAGCCAGAGGAGATACCGGCATACTTTATTGGTATGATGATCCTGAGGGAGGGAACATTATAGCTTCGGGAGATACTTTTACCACTCCCTTTTTGGATGAGACAAAACTCTATTACGCAGCAAATGTATTGCCCGGTACACCGGACACTCTTTTTGGGGCCAAGAGAGATACCAGCGGCGGAGGCGGATATTATCCATGGGATGATGAAGCCGCTATACGCGGCTTAATTTTTGATGTGCATAAGCCTGTCATTCTCCAATCCGTCAAGGTATATAACGACACAGGTCAGGCTGCTACACGTACCATTGCCGTAAGTGATGCACACGGCGAGCTCATTGCCAGTAAAGAGGTATATATACCAGCCGGCATAAGCAGAATCGAACTGGGGTTCCATCTCGATCCGGGCAACTCTTATTTTCTAAAGGCCGCTGATCCTCACAAAGGACTTTACCGGAATTCTGCAGGCATATCTTTCCCTTATAACATCGGAGAGGCTGTCACCATCCAATCATCAGATGTGGGAACCGATTATTACTATTTTTTTTATGACTGGGAAATAATCGTATCGGGTGACAGCAGCAGTTGCAGAAGCATAGCCCGGGCTGTGATCACGTATCCTCCGGTGGCAAATTTCAGACAACAGGTATATGATACCGTTGTGTATTTTGTAAATAATTCAACAGGTGAGAGTTATCTGTGGGACTTCGGCGATGGCATCACCTCGACAGAGAAAGACCCTGTACATTTTTATATGCAGTATGGAACCTATCCTGTGAAACTTACAGTCACCAATGACTGTGGGGCAGACAGCCTGATAAAAACGGTCGAGATCGTCGAATCACCACAAACCGGTGTCAGCTCACTAAAGAAAGAATCCCTGTCGGTTCTTTGTTATCCCAACCCCGCCAGAGATATAATCTATTTCCATACAAGTTATAAAAAACCGGGGAAAGAAACTTTCGCCTATGTCCATAATAACGCTGGTAGCCTTATCAGAATAAAAAAGATAATTAACCCGGAGTTTTTCTCTCTGGATATTACAAACCTACCTCCCGGCATATACATCCTGAGGCTTGCAAGCCCTTATTTCCAAGCTCAGCCGGTCAGGTTTGTTGTCATCAGATAATCTTTCCTTGCGGAAGGGAAAATGAGCAGTCCCAGACCGCAAAGCTTTTTCATTATGTCAGAAAGACGCTGATCATTTTACGATCATTACCTTCTTCACGCAAAGGATGTGACAACCCTCAGTTATTTTACAAAAATAGAGGCCGGATGCCAGATCGCTTGTGTTTATCGTCACCCGGGACTTTCCACCGCTACTGACATGCCTCACCAATTGAGACGTATTATTATATAAGTTTATGGTGTGTTCATTCGCGTTCAGAGGCAGATGATCAATGGTTAAGAACCCTTTCACAGGATTGGGATATAGCGTAATAATATCCTCCGGGTTTTTTCTGACAAGAAGTGTACCGTCGGTCCCTACCCGCCGACTTTCACACTGAGGCAAATCAGCAGTCACCTCCCAATCGTAAAAAAAATAATAGTATCCCGAACGATCCGAAGGCTGCAATCCGTCATATCTTATCCCGCCGGTAATCGTTACAGTGGGCCCGACATAATAAGGATAACTGGCTCCGCCGGTATCTCTCCATAACCCTACATGACGGTCGGTGAGCAAACGGTATCCTGTCCCTGCCGGCACGGCCATGTCCAATTCCAACCGCTGTTCACCTTCTATCACCTCAACCGTCTTTTGAGCCACCGTATCTCCGGACGCATTTACGATGGTGAAAGTTCTTTCTCCCGTATAACTACCCGACTCGCTTTCTCCGTTGTAAACCTTTACCGAAAGCAGTTCCATATCCGTTTCCGTATCAAATTGCAATCCCCACACGGCATCCTTGTCCTCCCATTTGTAGTAATCCCCTTCACTGCCTTTCTCTTTTTTTCCTCCTGTAAAGGTCGTCTCTCCCCCTATCACATTGGCTGCATAAAATGTTGTTTTATCTGTCACACCGGTAGTAAAAGGGCTTCCGGTACCGACCACCTCTCCAGCACTGATCGTATCATACCAATAGATCGTTCCGCTGCCTGTTGCGGTAAGTGTGAACGTGCCGTCCTCATTTTTTTTTTGTTCCACATCTTCCGGGAGCGATGCAAAGTAAACCCTGACACTATCTGTATCCACATCTGTAAAAGTGCTATCAAATACGGTCAGTGTTACCTTGTAAGAACCAGGTTTTGCATACCGGTGGATAGGATTCGTTTCCTTTGATACTTCTCCGTCACCAAAATCCCAGAGACAGGAGTCGATCTCTCCCAGTTTGCTGGAGGAAGCATTGGTAAAGGATACTTCGGACTCACAATTCCCGGTTTTATAAGACATGTCTGCTTTTAACACCGTACTGGGTGCGACATCGGCATACGAGCTGTTCGCCCCACCCACAGCGAACTCATCCAGATAGATCACACGTTCCGTAACATCCGTAGGTCCGTGAAGCCAGGGCCATTTGTAGATACCCGTCTGCGGTCCCCGGATTCCCAACTCGTCATTATAGCAATTCGGGCCTTTATACACAACCACTGAGGTGTCATTTTTATAGATCTCCAGATAACCGTCATCATGATACGACCAGATAGCGTGCAATACCCAGTCAACCCACACGCCTTTCTGATACCTGGCCCTCCATAGTTCTTTCTCACCTGCTGTCTCATCAGGTTTGTTACGATCGGGTTGCCAACGCACATACCAGTACCATTCATCCCCGTCAATATACAATGCCAGCGAGGGAGAGCGTCCTCCCCCATTCCCGTGAAACTGAAAGATCAGTTCCTCTTTGCTGTCCTTCGCCCAGTCTTCCGGGAAATAACAACTGAAACCGATCCAGTACTCTTTCCCGTTGGGGTCAAAAAAACTTATGTGAGACCCGGTATCATTCCTTTTTGCCTGCAGTTCTGTGCGATCATAATTTTCCACACCGTTCCATTGATATTCAATGCGCATCTTCACCGCATACTTCCCCGCTCTCACAGGAGAGGTGACGATCTCCGGTTGTATCCCATCGGGTAATTGATGATCCGTCCACCAGGTTACGTCCCATTTATTCCGGTCCAGTTTTCCGGATTCAAAGCCATCTTGAAAGATGATCTGGGCCTTTAATCCTGGTGTAAGAAGTATGAATACAATCAGAATCATAAAACAAAAACATGTTGTTCTCAAAGTTGGAAAAGTTGACATTTTCATTTTTAATAAAGTTTTAAGTTCATATTATGATCATTTAATCTTAATCATTCTTTTTATTTTAGAATAACCATTAACTTCTATTTTATAGAAATAAACTCCTTCATGCAGCTTGTCAGCATTAAATTTTATCTCATAATTACCTGCGGGTTTGTTTTCTTCCACCAGGTCGGCCACTTCAGTTCCATTAACGGAATATATTTTCAAAGAAACATGTCCGGACTGTAACAGGCTATATTTTATGGTGGTCGCCGACCGGAACGGGTTGGGGAAATTCTGCTCCAGAAAAACCCTGTCACTGCCGGCAGATATCAGAGGGGCAGATAATACAACATCCCCAAAAACTTTGAACTCATCGATGCTGCACCAGTTTCCGTCATAATTATCCGCACCGGTCACGGTGAGCCGTACGAACCGTGCCTCAGTACGTGGAAAAGTATCCACAAACTGCAAACGGGGATAGTGGTTATCGCTACGGTCCACAAGAAGTGTGTAATCATCTCCCACATCTTTTTTCGTTTCAATGATATAATGATATGCCCGTTCCTTGTATGGGAAAACCGCTGTTTTATCAATTTCTTTCACATTACCGAGATCCACTTCGATCCATTGGGGATAGGTCTGGTTCGACCAATGCGTATCAGGATCTCCGTCAACCGCATTTTCTGGCGGTCTTCCCTCCTCAGCACCCGAAGCGGTCACATTCACTGACAGTGCATAGTTGCGGATCCTCCCGAACTGTTCATCCAGCCAGGTGAATTTTTGCAGCAGCCAGTCTTTCATATAATCGATCTCTTCCTGATAAGTATCAAAGACATATTTATTATTATAATCCTTTCCCAGCACATCCCACCGTTGAAAATTTCTTTCCCTGGCTTCCTTCAACAGATCTGCATAATGATCAATCTTTTCGCTCAGATAAGAAAGACTGAACATTCCCTGCCGGAGCTCTGCCCATCTCCGGCCATACTTCTCCATAAACGACGGGTCACTCATCAGCCGGGCCGGCCAGTTGATGCGGTACCAGCCATCCGGATTCGACTCATACTTTTCTTTCAGCAACCATACATCGGTGCGCCACGAATTATAATATTTTGCATTGCCCATCGATCGGTTATAATCCCAACCGGGCCCCAGATGCAGTTTCTCGTTCTGATCCTTAAAAAAGTAAGTGCTTTGACAAAAAGCATCCAGTTGGTTGAAGGCTTCTGACAACAACATCTGATCTATAAAAGAGGGAATATCGATATAATACCCATAGCCATCCTCTCCCTCTTGCAGGGGATCACTGTTAAGTGCATGATCCAGCCCATTGAACCATCCCGAAATATATTGCAACTCTTCCTCTGATGTTTTCCCTTTTTTAGGATATTTGACCACGATCTCTTTACCTGCCTCCTCCAGCTTGAAATGGGTTTCATCCTCTTTCAGTGATCGGTTATTGATCATCTCCAGCAGATAGCCTCCCGTAATATTCTCCTCCGTAGGCTTGCTCAGATCCACCCTGCCTTTGTCCTTTTTGATCTTTTCCGTAAAAACATAAACGCCCATATAATCGCCATTCAAGGTCATCTCCACAAACTGTGTACGTGGAGCATATACCCCGAAACCGGCGGCCAGATCATACAACAACACATTCCTTAACAAAGTTTTGTCCACAATAGGCCCGTACAATACCCAGTCATTTTCTTTCGGCATGCCAAATAAAGAGACATTGTTGTTCTCCCCCGAAGAATCACGGGTCTCGATGCCGTAAGATTTTTTGGGCCAGCTTAGGGAAGATTCCCCATGGTATTCGATACCGATGTAACCGTCATATTCATTGGCCGGATCCGTCACATGATTACGCTCTCCTTCGCCGTTGTTTATGATCTTCATGGTCGCCATGATCTTGGGCTCATCCACGATCTCCCCCCCATGGGTGTCAATAATAATGATCGGCAGGTTGGAAGAAGAGAAGGTCACTCCCTGAGAAAAGAGATTCCAGGGAATAAAGACAAAACAAAAGATCACAACCATGATCCGTATATACAAGGTTATATTTCTACCCATTTTTCCCCATATCAATTAAGATATCCCGGGGAGTGCTACCCGGGATATCGCTCCAAACCCAAAAATTTATTTAAACCTAACTAACGGTATACCAGAAACTTCCCGTTATACTCTGTTTTCTTCTGCATATCAAATACCCGGCACACATAAAAGCCCCGGGAAAGATCTGCAATACTGATCATCGAATATCTCATCGGCATAAATGTTTTGACTCTCTCCCCTTTCATATTATAGATAATAACCTGATATTCTTTTACTCCTTCAGGAATCTTTATGATGATATACGATGCCGATGGATTGGGATATATTTTCAATTCATTATTTTGCTTTCCGGTAATTTTTTCCACATCTTCAGGAGATCCTTGATACTCATAGGCTCCCACATCGGGCTGCCGGTCACGGATCTGCCTCAGAAAGTCATTATTCGGGCGGAAAGGAATATTCGATCCTTTGTCAATAAGATCCGTGGAAACGGCAGTCAATCTGTAATCGAAATTTTCCTCATCCTGAAAGTTCATATTCTTGGCATTCACCGTATTATTACTCAGATCGATGCTCTCGATAGGATAATCTTCCTGTATCAGCATTTGAGACTTATCGGTAACATTATTGTAAATATATACTCCGTTCACCGACCACGGTTCCCCTGTATTGATTCCCCGTTTTGCAAAGATCGAGACTGGTTTTTTGTGGATCGGCCCGTTATCGACAAATACATTATTGGCAATGGTAACATTCTGGGGTGGAAAATACACATCTTCCCCTTGTCCCGGCGGATCTTCGGGAGGCATATTGTAAAAAATCACCACATGGGAACTTCCACCATCACTGGCATCGTTACACGAACCGAAAGTATTGTTGACAATCAGATGGGTCCAGTCATCTTTATCCAGCCAGGAACTGTCACGATCGGTTATGGGCGTATTGTTCTCCGGATGGTAATAATCGAATTTCTCATCAAGCGGATAATGCCCGCGGATCGATAGAGAAAAGTAAAAATTATTATACATAACACTGTTCATCACTGTCTGATGCCACCCCATCATGTACCATAGATATTCCCTGCGACTGTTATGAAAGATGGTGCGATCTATAGTCCAATCATGGGAATGCAATCCCGAATAGACACAGGTACCAATATCATGAAAATTCATATCACTTATATAGATATGATGCACTCCTATATCCTTGGCCGTACCGGCAGCGAAGATGAAAAAACTCCATGATTTCTCGGCATAAGCCTCAAACCCGATAAAATTCACATGATGAATATCCCTGGTATTCCCCATGTCAAAAGCATTTCCTTCATCCCAGGTAATCTTTGCACCCCATTTGTTTTTGGAGATGATATTCACATCATGCATGGCAGGCATATCCACCTTTAAATTATATTCTCCGTCAAGGGCTATGATGGTCGTCCCGGGAGTTATCTGCTGAAAGGCTGTGGCGAAGGTTGTGGGGCTCCCTTCCGATGATCCGTCACCTCCTCCGTCAGGAGATACATAGATGATCTTGCTCTCATCGATCTTTATCTCCGGGACATAAGGTTCTTCCGAAGGAATAGTGGCATATCCTTCATATCCAGTACCTATACAATCATAAGCCAGAAAAGGAACATCATGATACTCATAAGCTCCAATGTCCGGGCCATTTCCGTAAGGAATGCTTGTCCCATCCATATCCTTATCTGCGCCCGCCACCCGCAAACCTTTATCAATGCAGGGAGAACCAGGCTTTAGATGGTAGTCATGGTGCTCCGCATCTACAAACAACGGATCCACATTAATATTGTTCTGAAGGGTATCACTATGAGCACCGTTTTTTTGGTTGAATTCTTCCACAGTTAATTTTTTCCCCCGGTAAATAATCCAGGCTTCACCTCCGGGATTGTATATACAGTTGTTTGAATAATTCTCACCCGTAACCGAGTCACACGAAGGCCACCGGATCACCACCCCTTTCTCTGTGGACCGCCAGGAATTTCTTCCCACATTATAAAGGATATTGTTTTTAAAAGTGTTGTTTCTGATCGGACCGTTCCATTCACCTCCGGCAATATAGTTGAGCGCCTGCTCATCAATATCGGCAAATACATTGTTCTCAATGCGGTTCCATTCATCCGGACCTCCTTCAAACTGCTGAAAAGTAAAAACCTGTCCTATCGGATAATCCTTTACGGGTGAATTTTTGTAATCATAAAAGATATTATGATGGAAAAAGTTGTGGGTACCTCCCACCTGGCTGCTGGCGGTAAAATGCCTGGCCACATTATTAAAGAACTCATTATGACTGGCTGACCCTCCGGTCTCAAAAGCCCGTGAGTAAGAATTGATCCCCTCCAGCAAACAATCATGAACAACATTGTATTCCGTATCCTCAGGCCCATCATTGCCCATAAAATAAATACAGTTATGGCCCCATGTCCTGATGGTGGAGTTCTTCACTTCCAGATGTTTGACATTTCCCCACGTGGTAATACCGTCTCCTGGACCACGTAACGAACTTCTTGTATATTGAAATTCAAAACGGGCATCCACAAGAGAAGAATCAATGACAATATCATGACTGCCCGATAAGGTCACTCCAAAACGTGCATAAGCCCCCGTCGTCACATGGATCAGTCGTACATCCTCGCAACCCACTATTGAAAAGCACCCGTCATTTCCACCCTGGATATCCAGATCCCGAACGATGACATTGTGAACATGATCCAATTGAAAAGAAAATCTCGTGGCATTCAGTTGTATCAAAACACTGTCCGGATCTTTTTCGCAATAAAGGTACATATCCGCATTTTTCACATCCCATGGCACATCATCGGTTTCGATATACCAGAAGTATTTGACGCCATCTATTTCACTCTTACTCACCGCCTGAAGTTTCTCTTCACCATTGATTCGCACCCTCCACGGCTGAAAGTTAATATCGGCCATCTTCCAGATATTTCCATTTTCACGGGTCCAGTTACCCTGGAACTCCCAGTTTACAGATATCACCGGCTTTTCTCCATTTCCATAGGCCCCTAACACAATGGGAGATACA
>WFSC01000045.1 GCA_015486185.1 Bacteroidales bacterium
ACCGATGAAGAGATAAAGCGATAAAGCGATGAAGAGATAAAGAAAAGGATTATTATCTCGCAACTCTAAAGGATCAATGGTCCCTTGAACTGCTGCATCAAACCTCCAACCACAAACCGCAAACCCACTGACTTTTAACTTTAGCTCACTTTAGCACACTTCTAAAATAGGTATTAAATACCTATTTAATTACCTATTTTAATACCTATTTAACAGGTATATCTGAAATAATAGTTAAAAGTTTGGATCTCTTTGTGGAACCTGGCGAAACCTTCGCACAGCTTTGCGTAATAGCAAGGAATCCGGATGATTAAGCTGTTACGCAAAGGTCCGCGGTGGGAAATGTTTGAGGTTTGTGGTTTGAAAGTTTGTGGGGCGAAGTTTCAATCCCGCCTTCGCTAATCCCGATAGCTATCGGGATCGTCGGGCAAAGTACCGCCTACGCTCCTATGGAGCTTCTGCGGGCAAAGCATTCAAGCATTTAAGCATTTAAGCATTCAAGCATTTAAGCATTCAAGCATTCAAGCATTTAAGCATTCAAGCATTCAAGCATTAACTACCCTTTATTTCTTCGGAAAAATATAATTCTCTCCTACTTTTACCTTCACCACCCGGTCGTTTTTATCCATTATAAAGATCACTTTCTCTCCGTTGCCGTTGGGTCCGTCCATCCTGAAAGTGTCTTTTCCGATGGGAGTAAGAATAACGATCCCGCCATCCGGTTGATCATCGGGCGGATAACTGTAATTATCCAGGACAAGCCGGTTTTTATAGATCATGACTTTTGTATCGTACCAGGAGGGATCCGTGTATATACCCAGGTATTTCATCCATCCGGGGTCCACTTCCGGTTCTTTTACCGGAGGGGTTACGATCTTATGGATCAGCGGAACCATTAATTCCAGAATATGATCTGCAAAAAAAGAGGGGGAAGCATCATCGGCATTGGTCAACACGATCACCCCCATCTTTTCATCCGGGATAAAGGATATCTGTGAACGGTTACCGGCTACCCAGCCACCATGTCCGACAACGGTATAATCCCCATCTTTCCATACCCTGAAGCCCAGTCCTATCCCACTGGTCCAGCCCGGTCTCAGCCAGTGTATCCGGTGCATCTCCGCCAGGGTATAACCGCTAAGAACATGATTCTTATCACGCGGATCATCCCGGAATTGCAGGGAAACATATTTTGCCAGATCCTCCACACAGGAAGTGATGCCGGCCGCAGATGCCAGTCCTTTTGCGTCGGTAAAAGGCATGATACGCCGTGACCCGTCAGGAAAACGATGACTGTAAGGAGTAACTAACTTTTGCCTTTCCTTATCCGAAAGAAAAACACTGGTATGGCTCATGCCCAACGGGGTTAGAATATTTTCAGAGATGTACCGGTCATACGGCATACCCGAAACGACAGACACGATCTCTCCCAACAGGGCCATACCCAGATTGGAATATTTATATTTTGTCCCCGGCGGATAGATCATCTCCTGTTCCGGCAATTTTTCCAGGATCTCTTTCATCGTCGGAAATTTCCGGTCAGTCCAGTAAGGGAATCCTGCCTCCCGGGGCAACCCCGAGGTATGGGTCAGGAGGTTAAATACGGTGATCTCCGGTGCATCAGGATATGGCTCCTGAATGGTAAAGCCCGGAAGATATTTTTCGATGGGATCATCCAGTCTGAGCTTTCCTTCATCCCTGAGTTGCATGATCGCAGTAGCCGTAAAAGTCTTTGTATTTGAAGCGATCCTGAAAAGGGACCGGGGTGTCACAGGTGTTTTCTTCTGAATATCCGCGTAACCGAATCCTTTTGCATAGACCAGCTCCTGATCATAAACAATGCCGACAGCCACACCCGGTAAATTCCGGTATTGCAATTGTGACCCGATCCATGTTTCAAGTACTTTGACCTCTGAAAGAAAGTCATTATTTTTTTTAATATCAGGGAAGGATTGTCCTGCCAACGGAAAAGTCAGCAAAACAAAAATCAACAGGGGGAAAAAGAATCGTTTCATGATCTGTATTTTTGCTTTGTCAGGCACCTGTTATAAAAAGAAAAGGTTCTTTGTTTTCCGTAAAAATAAAGAAAACCTCCCTTCATACAAACAATCATCTTACAGGCATACACGAATTGTTGTAATGTCTTATCATTTTTGCAAATCTATGAATTATTTGCTAACTTGCTGGATAATAATAATAAAACATACAATCATGAAAAAGCTCTCCTGGATTACCGGAATCATTGCCGTCTTACTGATGTTGGGCGGACTGATCGACTTTTTTGTAAAAGGGGCATTTCTTGGGGTAAATCATGCCATCAATTACTTTCATATCGCCAACAGCATGTGGCTGCTTACCATTGCCTATCTGCTTGTGGATAAGAAAAACGAAAAAAGTTAAAGGGCATTCATTTTTCATATTTTCCTCATGCCACCCGATCTACTTTTCGGGGAGGAACTGCCGCTGAATTTGAGCCTCAGGAACTGGTAAGTTATGAAGAAAACCAGCTTATCCTGGCCGAATGTGCAGCCCGGACAGTGGACTTCAATACGGCCCTGAACTACCTGAATGATTATCGTGCCTGGCTCAACAGCGGTGGCCGTATCAATGCAGCTTTAGCCAATTCCGCTTATAAGTATGATGCATATGTGGCAGCAGACTTTGCCAATGGCGGTATGGAAAACCCGGATGGCATTGACGATACACGTGCCCTCCTGCGCGAGATCATTGAGGAAAGATATGTTTCAGGTTTCGGTACTTTCATCCCTTTTAATGACGTGAGACGATTACGCAAAGATGACAGTGACCTGATCGTTCCTTTCCCTCTCAATCCGGGAGGAACACAACAACCCCAACGTATGCCTTATTCGGATAACGAGATTACCTCCAATGAAAATATCGATGCCGATCCGGGTATTTATGTGGTAACCGAAGTAAATAAATAATAGTCTGAATCTCAGGTACAGGAAAAGGCCGCTTTGCGGCCTTTTTTTCTACCTTTGTTTTCATAAAAGAAAAACCCGGCCATGAAAGAACCACTTTTCGGAAAAACACTAAATGAACTGGAGGAACTGATCCTGAAAGAAGGATTACCAAAGTACAGTGCCAGCCAGATCGCCGGCTGGCTTTATCATAAGAGGGCCGGGACCATTGACGCCATGACCAACCTGTCAAAAGAAGCCAGAAAAAAACTATCACAGAAATATTCCAC
>WFSC01000046.1 GCA_015486185.1 Bacteroidales bacterium
ATGCTGGTGCAACTGACCTGTCACGGACAGGACAGACTGATGGAAGGCCCTGTCCCTGCTTTCTGGCGTGCCCCGACAGACAACGATTTCGGAGCCCGGCTGGATAAAAAACTGGGCATATGGAGACATGCAGGCGATGACCGGAAACTGAGAAATATCTCAATGAAGAAGACCAATGACAATGATGTTGCCATTCATGCCTCCTTCGCACTTCCTGACGTCTATTCCTCTTACGAAATGGATTATACCATTTATGGTGACGGCACGATCCGGGTATCCAACCATTTTATTCCCGGCGACTTCATACTCCCGGATCTACCCCGGACAGGTACCGACCTGCGGATGCCCGGAAATTTCAATAATGTTACCTGGTTGGGGCGGGGACCTCAGGAAAATTATTGCGACCGCAAGTCCGGCGCTTTTGTCGGTTTATATCAAAGTACTGTAAACGATTTGTTCTTCTCCTATATCAGTCCACAGGAAACCGGCACACGAACCGATACCCGTTGGATCGCTATCCGTGATAAAGATGGCAACGGACTGTTATTTGTAGGAATGCCACTCCTAAGCTGGTCGGCTCTGTATTATACTGAAGAAGATCTTACCCAACCCTACCGCGGAAGTATGCATCCCTATCAGCTACACAAGGAAAACTTTGTCAATGTCCATCTCGACAAGAAACAAATGGGCGTGGGAGGAGATAATTCCTGGGGGGCCATGCCGCACCCGCAATACCGGATTCCTTCCAAGGAATATAGTTACAGTTATCTGATCAAGCCATTGAATAAAGATACGGATCCGGTAACGGAGAGCAGAAAATTGTATCAATAAGATTATCAAATAAGTAAACCTGTGACGCATGAAAATGTGTTACAGGTTTTAAAATACTTCATAAGAGATTATAGATCTATTATGTTATCTATCTAACACATCTATAGCATACTACATAATATTATAAAAGATAAAATCTACGTAGGCACCTACGTAGATTTTATCTTTTATTTTTACCGGATAGTCATACCGTTCCGGACACTTTTATCAAATAGAGAAGTACTCAGATATTTCTCTCCTCTGTCAGGGAAAATAACGACGATCGTCGCTTCTGAGATTTCGGATGAGGCCTGTAAAGCTCCGTACAAAGCTGCACCCGAGCTCATGCCAACCAGGATCCCTTCACGATAGGCCAGTTCCCTGGCTGTTTCATAAGCCTTGTCTGTATTTACCTGTATGATCCGGTCAGGAAAAGAAGGATCATATATACCGGGGATGACTGCTTCTGTCATATTTTTCAATCCCTGTATTTTGTGTCCCTTTTCAGGTTCCACTGCTATGATCCGGATATCAGGATTATATTCTTTCAACCTTTTTCCGGTTCCCATCAGTGTCCCTGTTGTTCCCATTCCGGCAACAAAATGGGTTATTTCCGGAACCTGACGGATAATTTCCTTACCTGTCGTCTGATAATGGGCCAACCAGTTAGCGGGATTATCAAATTGATAGGGCATCCAGTACTTATCCGGATCACTTGCCAAGATCCTTTTGGCTTCAAGGATAGCCCCGTCCGTACCCAGGGCAGGATCCGTCTCCATGATCTCAGCCCCCATGGCCCGGAGAATACCTTTCCTTTCTTCACTCATAGCTGCCGACATCGTTAACAGCACATGATATCCTTTTGTAACTCCAACCATGGCCAGACCAATCCCGGTATTCCCCGAAGTAGGTTCAAGTATTACCTTCCCCTTCCTGAGGACTCCTTCCTGTTCGGCATTTTCGATCATAGCCAGGGCTATTCTGTCTTTAACAGAACCGCCCGGATTCTGTCCTTCCAGTTTTGCATATATATTAACGTTATCAGAAACGATATTTCGTAATCTGGTAACCGGCGTATTACCTATCAGATCAAGGACATTATTATAACTCATAATTTTTATATTTTTTGAATACGTTAATAAAAAAACTCCCGGTTAAGCCGGGAGTTTTATATAAGAAGAAGATAAATGCAATATATCAGCTGATGATTCGACATCGTGTTTTCCCCGGCCAGATAATGCATCCGGAGCAACAACACATACTATTTACTAAAATCAGTTGCATAAAAGAATATTATTTACGTTACAAAAATACCATTATATTATGAATTACACAAGCCATACCCGATTAAAAACAATAAAAAGCCAGGTCCGTGACAAGCCTCAAGCCTGCCTGCCCACCTCCGGCAGGTAAACCGGCAGGCAGGGAAGGTAGGGAATTCTTTAATTAAAATGACATCCCCTTAAAGATCATGGATTGGTCAAGGGGGACCAGTGTACCGGAGAAGTTCAACTGATTGGATGTATTGCCCCGGAGAGAGGCTTCGGCCCGGAGTGTCGGCCCCATAACGGTCATATGGATAAAGTTGGTTCCCATAGATGATACAATCTGGAAATCAACATAATATACTCCTTTTTTATTGACACTATATTTAAAATTTCGAAGATGGCCATCGACAGTAACGCCCCCCAATCCGTTATAGCCGACACGATTGCCGCCCGCAAATTGAAAAGCTACTTTTTCATCATCCACCACGATAAAGTTAATGTTTGGAGTGACAGAAACCCGCTGTCCCTGTTTATCAGATAAAAAAGTAGCTTCCAAAACAAATTGTTTACTGTCAAGCATCTTTTTGGCAAGCTCGATATTTTTTGCTTCTTCCAACGCCTTGGCCTCCTTTTTAGCCTGTTTTTCCCTCTTCCTGAGTTCCTTTTTGCTTTGCCCGTAACCTGTGGCGACAATCAATAGAAAGGAAAACATGATCATCATTATTTTTTTCATTTTTCTGTATTTTTAGATTGGTTAATATTCCCTTAAAAAGCATATGTAATTCCCAGGGTTGCCTGAAACATATTCACCGGGATCTCTTTTTTAATTTCCTGATAAGGGCTCTCTGTCACTCCTTCACTATACGAATAATTAACAGTAAAACCGGTATTGGTCCCAAGATAGTCCAGACCCAACCGCACACCATAAG
>WFSC01000047.1 GCA_015486185.1 Bacteroidales bacterium
CCTGTAGATTATGTAAATCCTTTTATAGGTACGGGAGGGCATGGGCACACTTTTCCTGGCGCTGTTCTTCCCGGCGGATTGGTTCAGTTGAGTCCCGACACAGATATTCATGGTTGGGACTGGTGTTCGGGATATCATTATTCTGATAATTCCATTATGGGTTTCAGTCATCTGCACAGGAGTGGCATGGGGGCCGGAGACTGGGGGGATATAATGATAATGCCTACGACAGGAGCTTTAAAAGTTGTGCCAGGTCCTAAAGATAATCCTGATGAAGGCTATAGATCAAGATTTTCCCATAAGGAAGAAAAAGCATCTCCGGGATATTATGCCGTTACCCTGAAAGATTATGGCATAAGGGCGGAACTGACCGTTACAGAACGGGCAGGATTTCATAAATATACATTTCCCGAATCCGGCAATTCTCATATTTTAATAGATATGGAACACGGGATACACGATCGGTGTACGGACGCTCAAATACAGATAATAAATAACACTGAGATAGAGGGTTACAGGTTTTCAAGGGGATTTGTAAAAAATCAAAAAGTATATTTCTGCGCACGTTTTAGTAAACCTTTTGCTTCCTATGGTACCTGGGAAAGAAAGAACATTAAAAACAATTCGGAAGAAGCATCAGGCTTACATATAGGAGCTTTTGTTAATTATGTTACATCAGAGAATGAAACGATTGAAGTAAAAGTGGGAATATCTTATACCAGTATAGCTCAGGCACGTCTGAATTTGGATAAGGAAATTCCACAATGGGATTTCAACCGTATCAGGAATAAAGCAAGAGAGATATGGGACACTGATCTGAACAAGATTAAAGTCCGGGTGGATTCTCATGAAAATGAAACCTATAAAAGGGAGCAAAAGATTATTTTCTATACAGCGTTATATCATTCTCTTTTATTCCCCTCTGTTTTCAGTGATGCAGATGGGAAATACGTGGGATTGGATGGAAAGGTGCATAGGGCAAATGATTTTAGGTATTATAGCGATTTTTCCGTATGGGATATATTCAGGGCTGAGGTCCCTCTCCTGATATTGGTACAACCTGAAAGGATCAATGATGTGATCAGGACCATGATCGTTCAGTATGAGCAGGGGGGATGGTTGCCTACGCCGCAGGAATTCGGGAACTCTTATACAAACGATATGATAGGGGATCATCCTGTGGCTGTCATTCTGGATGCTTATGCAAAAGGGATCAGGAATTTTGATGTAGAGAAAGCATATGAAGCTGTGAGGAAGAATGCGATGGAAACGCCTCCGCCTGAAAGTAAATCCAAAGGGCGGATAGGATTGGAGTATTATAAAAAGTATAAATACATCCCGGCAAATATTAAAGGAGTAAATCAGTCTGTTTCCAGAACGCTGGAATATGCCTATGATGATTGGTGTGTGGCCCAACTGGCAAAAGTTCTTGGCAAGACAGATGATTACAAAATGTTTATGAACAGGGCTTTGTATTACAAAAATTTATTTGATCCATCTACCGGATTTGAACGTCCGAAAAAGAGCGATGGTTCCTGGGTTACCCCATTCGACCCGAGATTTATCGGACATTCCAGGGAACGTTATTACACCGAAGCAAATGCCTGGCAATATACATGGTTCGTGCCTCAGGATATACAGGGTTTAATTGATCTGGAGGGAGGAGCAAAGAAATTTAATGAAAAACTGGATACTTTGTTTTCAATGAGTTCTGTGATCCCCGGTCCGAAGGTTTCGGATGTTACGGGCATGATAGGTCAGTATGCACATGGGAATGAACCCTGCCATCATATTGCTTACCTTTATGATTATTCGGGTGCCCCATGGAAAACACAGGAGATGACGGATAAAATAATGAAAAAATTATATACTGTCGGACCTGCAGGGTTATGTGGAAATGATGATATGGGACAGATATCGGCATGGTATGTCATGAGCTCCATGGGGTTTTATTCGGTATGCCCGGGCCAGGGAACCTATGAAATTGGAAGGCCTATGTTTGAAAAGGTAACCCTGAGCCTGGATAAACCTTATTATGCCGGCAGATTTGAGATAAAGGCTATAAACGTTTCCGGAAAAAACAAATATATTCAATCGGCTTCGTTAAATAATAAACCTTTGAATAAACCATGGTTCAGTTATTCTGCGATCAAAAACGGCGGAACGTTAACTTTCCGGATGGGCCCGGAGCCAAATAAGAATTGGGGTAGCAGTCCGCAGGCGGCTCCACCTTCCCTGACTAATTAAAACCCAAAGATATTCCTATGAAAAAACTTACTTTCCTCACAGCAGCAAGTGTATTGTTTCTGGTATTCTCCTGTACGCATCCTGTCAGAGATTCGGTGAAAGTCGTACCCTTGCCGGATACCGGATCGGTCAACAGTTTTTATACGTCCAACAGGCCTCCGTTGCAGCCTGAACCGTTCATCAAATTACCCATAGGCTCCGTAAAACCGGAAGGCTGGTTGAAAAAAGAGCTGGAATTACAGGCAGCGGGGTTTCACGGTCATCTGGAAGAGATCAGTCAGTATCTGCAGAAAAAAAACAATGCCTGGCTGGATCCGCAGGGAAAGGGAGAGCATGGCTGGGAAGAGGTACCTTACTGGCTGAAAGGATACAGCAACTGCGGGTATGTGCTGGGCAACGAAAAGATGATCAGAGAGGCGGAGAGCTGGCTCCTGCCTGTCATAAGGAACCAGCGGAAAGACGGATGGATCGGCCCGGAGCATGAAAAGAGCGGCATTGCCACGCACCTCAGGGGACGGGCCGACCTGTGGCCCAATATGGTGATGCTCACCTGTCTGCAAAACTATTATGAGTTTTCAGGGAATGATAGTGTGCTTTCGATGATGTCGCGGTATTTCAGGTATCTGCAGACCTATCCGGATGATAAGTTTCTGGTAGGTTACTGGCCCAGGATGCGGGCCGGGGATATGCTCTATTCAACCTACTGGTTGTACAACCGGACAGGGGAGAAATGGTTGCTCGATTTTGCCAAAAAGGTGCATCGCAATACCGCCCGGTGGGATACCGGCATTGTCAGTTGGCACAATGTTAATATTGCCCAGGATTTCGGCGAACCGGCCACTTACTGGATGCAGTCGAAAAATACTGCTGATCTCCGGGCAGCCGAAAGAAACTGGCAGACGGTCCGCAGGATGTACGGGCAGGTGCCCGGGGGACTGTTCGGCGGGGATGAGAACTGCCGGCCGGGATATACCGGCCCGCGGCAGGCTATCGAGACCTGCGGCATCGTACAAGATATGTTCTCCGACGAGGTACTGGAACGCATCACCGGGAATCCTGTCTGGGCCGATCGCTGCGAGAATGATGCCTTTAATACCTTGCCGGCGGCTTTTACGGCTGATATGAAAGCGTTACGTTATCTTACGGCTCCCAACATGCCACAATCTGATTCCATGAGCAAATGTCCCGGCATCGAGAACTGCGGCCCCATGTTCTGGATGAATCCTTACAAGCACCGTTGCTGCCAGCATAACTCGGGACAGGGATGGCCCTATTATGCCGAAAACCTATGGTATGCCACCCCGGACAACGGGCTGGCCTCCGTCTTCTTTTCGGCCAGTGAGGTGACGGCAAAAGCAGGGAACGGCGTCAGGGTGAAGATATATGAAAAAACAAACTATCCCTTTGAAGAAAAAATTGAATTTACCATCCATCCCGATACTGCCGTGCTTTTTCCTCTCTACCTGCGTGTTCCGGGATGGTGCAGGGAACCGGAACTGAAAATTAACGGCAAAAAGATCACTGTGGAAGCACGTCCTCTTTCCTATATCAGGATCGCAAGGGTTTTTAATGACAACGACAAGATCACACTGACCCTGCCCATGTCACTGCATGTGAAAAAATGGACACAAAACAAGAACAGCGTTTCCGTCAATTATGGTCCCCTGACTTTCTCCCTGAAGATAAAGGAAAACTATGTGCGAAAGGGGGGAACCGACAAGTGGCCGGCCTGGGAGATCTTTCCGGACTCACCGTGGAATTACGGGCTGGTGCTGGACGGCGAACATCCTGAAAGCTGCTTCAAGATCCTACGGAAAGCGTGGCCGGCATCGGATATGCCCTTTACATTACAGAACGTCCCGATAGAGTTACAGGCCCGGGCACGGCGGATCCCTTCCTGGAAGCTGGATAAGAAAGGTTTGGTCGGGAAGATTCCGTTGAGCCCGGTGACCGGATGCGGACAGGAGGAGACGGTCACGCTGGTCCCCATGGGCGCTGCACGCATCAGGATCTCTGCCTTCCCTGTGTGTGAAAAATAACATGAACGTTATTTTTATGATATTATGATATCACGTCTGCGGTTGTATATACTTGAGCCGGTGGCGCTAATTAGGCTCTTCATATTTTCTGCATATCTTATCTGCAAAAACTACCAGCCAGATGAAAAGATTCATGAATAAATGGTTACTGACCATTCCCGTATTGCTCCTGAATGTTCTTCTGTCTGAAGCACAAGGGGAGCATCCGTTCAGTAAGGAGGTTGATCAGCTTTGTAATAAGGAATATCATCCGGACCCTTCCAAAAAACTGTTGTTGTTTGCGGGAAGTTCCAGTATCAGGAAGTGGAAGGATGTACAAAATTATTTTCCTGGTTACAATGTGATCAACTACGGTTTTGGCGGTTCGAAATACAGTGATTTACTATTTTTTTATGATAAATTATTCCGTAAATACAAACCGGATATCCTTTTTATTTATGAAGGAGACAATGATATAGCCGCCGGAACTGCTCCGGCGGAGATTGCAGAAGAGGCTGAAACATTGATAAAGAAACTAAGAAAGGATCTTCCGGAGACAAGGATCGTGATCATATCTGCCAAGCCCAGTTTGGCACGATGGCATTTGAAAGATCAGTATCTGGAGCTGAATGAAAAGCTTAAAAATCTTTGTGGGAAATATCCGGATGTTGCTTATGCTAATGTGTGGGACATAATGCTTGACAGGGAAGGACAACCCCGCAAAGATATTTTTATCGGAGATGGTCTGCATATGAATAAAAAGGGATATGAATTATGGAAAAAAATTCTTTCCGGATACCTTATGCCTAAAACCAGGGATTCCAAATCCAATGATGAGAAAAACATATCGGCAAAATGTCCCGGAGAGGAGTTATATCGTGAGGAGGCAGATCCGGGCTTAAGCCCGTGGTTAGTCAATCCTTATTACCCTATAGGGGTTTTAACCCCCTCCCTTATTTTCAAAAAAGTAAAAGTATAAGATGCCGGATTTATTAATAAGCAGATTAATTGACTATTAATGGATAATAAGAGGAAACAATGGTGATTCCTTTGTATCTTACTGCCTTTATGGTTAGTTTGTATCCCAAACACCAGGACACCAAAGATCAAAGTTCTTCCCGGGTGATTTTTATAATACATATTTATGAGAAACTTTAGTATAAAACTTTTACCACATGAAAAATTCACGCAGAGACTTTATCAGGAAAACCGTGGCAGGTAGTGCTGCTGTTTCTATGGGAGGAATATTGCCCGGTTTCAGTGCAAAAAGCTATGCTTCCATTTTGGGGGCAAATGATCGTATTGTTGTGGGTGTCATGGGGGTTCACAGTCGTGGCCTGGCACTGGCAAATAATTTCGCGGCACAGAAAGGCTGTGAGGTTGCTTATATCAGTGATGTGGATAGCCGTTCAGCGGAAAAGTGTATTGACAGTGTCGAAAAAATACAAAATAAACGGCCAAAAGCATCTCCTGATTTCAGGAAAGCCCTGGAGGATAAAACCCTGGATGCTATGGTCATTGCTACCCCGGATCACTGGCATGCCCCGGCGGCGATACTGGCATGTAAGGCAGGGAAACATGTTTATCTGGAAAAACCCGCCAGCCATAACCCGCATGAAGGAGAATTGGTCGTTGCTGCTGCCCGGAAATATAACCGCCTTATACAAATGGGGGATCAACGCAGGTCTTTTCCCAATGTGATAACTGCTATCGGGAAATTACATGATGGTATTATCGGTCGTGCTTATTTTGCCAAGGGGTGGTACACCAATAATCGTCCGTCCATAGGGCATGGAAAAGTGGCCCCTGTTCCTGACTGGCTGGATTATGACCTGTGGCAGGGTCCCGCACCCCGTCGTCCCTACAGGGATAATCTCATTCATTATAACTGGCACTGGTTTTGGCATTGGGGTACCGGGGAAGCCCTGAACAATGGCACGCACATGGTGGACCTGATGCGCTGGGGCCTGGGGGTTGATTATGCAAAACGTGTCACTTCGGCCGGGGGACGTTATCGCTATCATGATGACTGGGAGACGCCCGACACACAGGTGATCACAATGGAATTTCCGAATAATACCCTTATGGAGTGGGAGGGACGTAGTTGTAATGGCCGTACCATAGAAGGCAGCAGCGCAGGGGTCATCTTTTACGGGGAAAAAGGATCCATGGTGATCGATGGAAATGCATATAAAATATATGATCTGAAGAATCATGTGGTAAAAGAGGTGAAAAACGATATTGTCGTTGATCCCAGGAACAGGGTCAATCCTTCTCAGGCATTGGATGCTTTGCATATTCAAAATTTCTTTAATGGTATCCGCAAAGGGGAAAAGCTGAATGCTGACATCCTGGGAGGACACAAAAGTACTTTGCTTTGCCAGTTGGGAAACATCGCATATCGCTCCGGGGATATTTTGCATATAAATCCTGAAAACGGGCATATTATTGATGATAAAAAGGCGATGGGCTATTGGAGCAGGAAATATGAACCGGGGTGGGAACCGGAGATATAAGTAATAAGTAAGAAGTAATAAGTAAGAAGAAATACTCTTTCGATCAGGCTTCGGAGGACAAAGAAAGGTGGAAAGCGCAAGGTGCTGGCTGCATGGGTCGGGTTACCCGCTCAGAGCCCTGAGTACGGGATATTATCAATAAATTAGCCCTGAAGAGGCGACAAACAATATAGAATAGAAAACGGGAAATTTATTTCCGAACCTGCGGGGATGAAGGTGAAGCGTGCTGTCTCGGGAGATGTGAGAGAGTCAGCGGGTGTAAAGCTCAATGGCAGGTACGTGGGTACGGCCTGGTGTATTCCCTTCAGGCTTGATATCCGATATTAAAATATTGTATAAACAGGGTTTAAAGAGGAAATAGTTTGATTGTTTACCGGCACCTCTTCTGCCTTC